>JBAUFP010000389.1:0-5081 GCA_049679205.1 bacterium
GTTCTCCAATGCTCCAGCGGTGTTGCGGTATATTACATTTTTTCGGTGATGCCCGGCAAGGGCAAGGTCGAGGTCACCGTCTGAATCAATGTCAACCCAAGCCACATCATAGAAATACGATTCGATATTTGTTTCCCAGCCCGGCATCGTGTCTATGGACCCGCTGCTATTCAAATAAACCTTGGCGTGCTGCAGACTATCCGTGTATTCTTCACCACACGCTACTGCGAGGTCTAGGTCGCCATCACCGTCAACATCACCGAGGGCGCAAGCAAATGAATTATCCAGATCTGCTGGTTGCCACGCGGAATTCGATCCGTATGTGCCATTTTGATTATAGTACAGTTTATCGAATTGTGGAACGGCCGGATCTCCGTAATTCGCCACTGCGAGATCAGGATAACCATCATAGTCAATATCACCGACGCTGATGTGCGCGTTATAACCGATATCGCTAGAATTCCATGATGCAGTCCGCTCCAGGGAATCCGCGATGTTATAATATACGCGATTGGGCTCCTGCTCCATATCATTGCCATTGCCCGTGACAAAATCAATGTCGCCGTCCAAGTCGATATCGACCAGTGCCCCGCCCGTTGAGTAGTCATCGTCGTTTGACTCCCAATCAGGTTGATCAGGATAGGGGATGATCAATGCTAGACAAATCATGATACTGAACATATTGCTCCTTTCATTCAAGATTGTTACACAAGTATAACAATATGGCACTGGGTGTCAACCTGAATACATCCATTATTTCTCTCAAATTTCTGCAAACATGTAGTCGATCATTATTGCTGCACTCAACAATTCGAAGGGAATATCGTATTGGCTATTCGTAAATCGTATTCGTGTACCGGCCTCGGGTTTTGATATCGATTTACGATCTACGAATACGAAAGACGATTTGTATGGTATTCGTATAACGGTATCGAGTTTTCATATCGACTTGCGAATCACGAATACGAAAGACGAGTTCGTATCGGTTGTGAAAATCGATGATCGCGAGAGACAATTGTTATCCAATCCAGTAGGTAGTGGCTTATGGGCAACCATCATTGACATGTCGTGAGGCATGTGTATACTGTGCACTGATTGACCTTTCGATATTATGCACAAAGAAAACAACCATATGTCAACCGATACCAGACGCAAGAATAACACGAGGGGATTCTTGTATGCACTCGGTGGTACATTGCTCGTATCGACTAACTACATTACCGCAAAATACGGTCTGAAGGGGTTCAATCCCGAGACCTTTAGTCTTATCTGGACGCTCGCCGCAAGCTTCTATTCTTTGATGATCATAATACTCACAGGGAAATTAAGGCACCTGGTGATTCCAGCGAAGTCAATCCGCAGTATCGCGGTTCTTGGTTTGGCAACAGGCACTGGGATGTTACTGGCATGGAGCGGGTTATCCATGCTTGATCCGTCGTTTGCCTCTTTCTTGTGGAGATTCTCGCCGGTGCTGATCATCATCCTCAGTGTGTTCTTTCTCGGTGAGCGGCTGCGGCCGATTGAAGCAGTGCCCATCTGCATCATGGTGCTGGGTGGTGCAATGACAACATTCGGTCGGTGGCATATTGTGGGGCTGGGTGTTGTGCTTACTTTGCTCGGTTGCGTAGCCGTGGCCTTGCAAATGCTGGTCGTCAAGTTAAACGTCGGCGAGATCCATCCCAATATTCTTGTATTCTATCGGGTCAGCCTTGCTGCCTTGGTCATTGTGCTCTGGGCGGTGATGAATGGCAAGCTGCATTTTGAAATAAGCGCACCCCATCTTGCCGTAACGCTACTCGGGGCCTTTCTCGGACCCTGCGCTAGTTTTCTGCTAACTTTCCGCTCTTACCGCTATTGGGAACTATCGCGTTCGAGTATTGTGTTGACTGCCCAGCCGTTGTTTGTACTACCAATGGCTTTTCTTGCTTTTGGTAAGATACCAACCGGTCTAGAATTATTGGGTGGTTTTGTTATTCTCGGTGGTGCCTTTTCTTTGGTTTGGCTACATCGTGCCCAGATCATGCAGTGAGTGTGAACAATTTTTCCCTTGACAAATACTACAATAGTTGTATAATCTCAATAAGTATAATATTTTGTTTCCTGGGTAATGTTGTCGAGTGAAATAGAAAGGGGGTGAAAAGAATGGAATACGGTGGACAGGAATCATTTTTCGCGGTATATTGGATTTTCTGGCTGATTATCTACATATACTATGCGATTTGTCTGATGATCATCGCAAATAAGACAAACACACCTAACTCCTGGCTCGCTTGGATCCCTATTGCCAACATCTATTTGATGTGTAAAGTCGCAGGCAAACCGGGCTGGTGGGTGATACTGTTCTTTATTCCCTTTGTTAACATAGTGATCGCCATAATAGTCTGGATGAAGGTCGCCGAAGCCAGGAAAAAACCGGGTTGGGTGGGTATTCTAATGATCATTCCTTTCGTAAACCTCATCATACCTGGGTATCTTGCTTTCTCAGATTAAATTCAGGTAAGGCGAGACTTAACATTTAGGTGTTCATACCGTGAACGCGTGTGAACACCTATTTCTTTTTGGATGTTCTCAGTGGAATTTCTTTGTATGAAGAGAATGGGGTTTATGTACTGTTCTTCGTGACTGATTCCATGAATGCCCTGACACTCTTGAGCAGCTCGTCGTATTTTTGTTTAAGCTCGACGTACATCGTCTTATAGTCTTCCTCGGCTTTCTCTTCTATTTCTTTCGCAACTGGCTCTGCTACGTCAGTTTCTTCCTCGTCCAGGAGGGACTGAATGGATGTGATTATATCATCGGGGCTCTTGTCCGGATTTTCTTGTTCAGGGACTTTTATTGTTTCCAGGAATCCTTCCTCTTCGAGCCATTTGCGCGGGTCAACGAGTTCCTGGGGCTGTTGGTTTTTCAGCCATGCTTCGCGCGCTTTTGCGTAATCAATAACCAATTCCGGGCAAGCTTTTTGTATGACCTCAAGATACCGGTTGGGAAAGCCTAAATCCTTGTCCGCATATCTGATGATTTTGTAATCTTTGTACTGGCTCGCGAACATGTCTTTAGCGTCTTCTTGGCCTTGTTTGTATATGCCAATGACTGGGGGAAGACCGATAGATAATCTCTGGCATACTCGTTCGATGATATGTTTTGACAACATCTCGGAAAGAAGATTTACGTTGGCCACGATCAAATCTAGATCGTTCTTGAATTTCAATATCATCTGAAGGGATTCTTGTATGGAATCGACACCGATGAGCCTTTCCCGGCTGATGAGATCAGCTAAGTTCTTACGAATATCTTTATCAGGTTCGATCAGTATAATCATATCTATTGTATTATAGAGCAAATGCAGTATTTGTCAAGAATTACAATACACTTAAATCTCAGCATATTTTGAGCTTCACCGGTGATGTATACATTTACTACACTTAAGTCTTGACGTGATTAGAAAAATCGCTATAATTTGCTAAAGGAGGTATAATGAAACGATTTCTTGTCTTCATTCTATTCTTTAGTTTTGTCCCGGCATTTGCGCTGTTGAGTCCTGAATTGACAGTGCTGATCGAGCAGAGGGATGTACAGGAAATGATTCCGATCGACATCGTGCTAAAGGAACAAATGGATTTTCATACCCTGAGAGCAGCAGTTAATGGATTACCCAGAGCTCAAAGGCGAGCGCGCGTTGCCGAGATATTGCAGTCTTTTTCTGCCGAGAAACAAAACCAACTGTTACGCTATCTTGAGGAGATGGCGCTTCAAGGTAAGGTTTCCGATATCAAATCCCTATGGATACACAATGGTGTTTACTGCCGTGCGACAAAGGATGTGATCATGGCGGTTCATCGCAGAACCGATGTTGAATATGTTGATTATGACCTGAAACCGATCGATATCCCCAAGCCCGAGAATACAGCTGTGGCGCCTGACGTAACGCGTGAAATAGCGTGGGGCGTACTGAAAGTAAGAGCAGAACAAGTTTGGTCACTCGGCTTCACGGGGCAAGGGATCATTGTCGGCATAATCGATACCGGTGTGAACTACAACCATGTCGACTTGGCCAGCCACATGTGGACCGACGCTAATTACCCGAACCACGGATGGAACTTCGAGTTAAATAACAATGACCCGATGGATGTGAGCGGCCATGGCACGCACTGTGCGGGTTCGATTGCTTCAGACGGAACAGCAGGCTCACAGTGCGGCGTTGCTCCGGAAGCACAGATTATGGCGTGCAGGGTTCGGACGACCGCGGATTCTGTTGCCGAAGAGCAGGTTTTCTCGGCAATGCAGTTTGTTGTTTCACCGACCTTATCACCGACAAATGGTGGAGATCTGATTTCGATGTCATTGGGTTGGCAATACCAGTGGGGGCCGCGTCGGGCAACATGGCGTCAGAGTTGTGATAACGTCGGTGTCGCCGGCATAGTTATGTGCGTTGCTTCTGGTAACGAACGCACCAGCAATACTCCGCCCAATGCGGTACGATGTCCAGGTGATGTACCTCCGCCCTGGCAGAATCCACAGAATGGCGCCACCGGTGCGCCTTCGGATGTCATTACCGTGGGTGCGACCGATGTCAATGACGTGATCGGAAGTTTTTCGAGTCCTGGTCCGGTAACGTGGCAGAGTATTTCGCCGTACAATGATTATTCCTATCCACCCGGGCTAACCTGTCCGGATGTCTCCGCACCTGGTGTAAATATTAAATCATGTGCCTATAATAACAACGCCGGGTACCTCGATGGCTGGAACGGTACCTCGATGGCCACGCCCCATACCGCAGGCGTTGTCGCGCTATTGCTCCAAAAGAATCCTGGTCTCACGCCGATCGAAATCGACAGCATCCTTGAGACTACGGCAATAGACCTGGGTTCAGCCGGCAAGGACAATAATTTTGGTGCGGGTCGGATCGATGCGCTGAATGCGGTGAATGCAACTCCAGTGGCTGGGGTTCCTGAAACACCCAGCGTCATTAGTCCGTTTGACTATGCAAAATTGTGCACGCTAACACCAACCCTAAGGTTCACGACCAACGATCCGCAAAGTGATGATGTTTTCTACAGGGTCTATTGGGATACAGATACTTC
>JBAUFP010000390.1:0-2130 GCA_049679205.1 bacterium
ACGTAGGGCAAACCTTTAGGTTTGCAGTGGCCATGTTCTCAAACATGTCTTGCCCGCTCACTTTCAATTAGCATATGATCCTGAGATATTGGAGTTTAGCAACCTGTGTTTCACGAACACGAATACGATTTACGCAGCAATCAAAAATCCCGTCGCTCCAGGGATTTGATGCCGAGCATTAGGGGTAGGATAATTGCCGTAAGAGTAAACAAGAAGAACAGCGAAAAACCCGCATAGACCAGATAATAATTGACCGGGCGGTTCAAGAAGGTATTGGATAAATAGTTGTATGCAGGGGTGGCAAGGAATAATATTGAAATGCCGACATAAGCAATACTGACCAGCGCGGATATTATTCCGCCGCTGCCCGCGGCGATTCTTGAGGGATTATCTTCGTTGAACTGGGGAAACCTGCTGCCTAGTCCCAGGTTGATCGAAACTAGTGCGGCGGCCACAAAGAACCCAATTGCGGGCATTATCAAATATAGGCGTCTATCAATATTAATAAAAAGATTTGCGAATATTATCAGAAACTCGATGATCAAGACAGCCGTGATCAGGTTGAATATGTATTTTATCATCACGATTCTTCTGAACGACATTGGTGAGGAGCCAATGATCCATATCCCGGCTCGCTCGAGACTCATGCTGGGAAAGATGAAACGCACGCCGAGGGTCGCCAGAACAAAACTGATGTAGGCAAAATTGGCAAAAGCAACAATTGTACGCCAAAGAGGAAACACGAAATATATGGGGGTTCGGCGCAGTGACATTACGTAGACGACGAGTAAGATGAGAAAAACAGAGAGCTGTACCCATTGGGTAGGTTCGCGGACGAATAAGAGGAGATCCTTGAGGAAAACCGTTTTTGTCATTTGCCGGTGGGGATAGCGCAATAAGGATTTGCGCTTGCGTGTCTTGCCACCGTGTTCGCCAGTGGATAACCAGGCGCGCACGTAGCATGTCTTGGCGACAAAGAATGTGAGCAAAATCATGCTTATGCTGGCGAAAAGTAACAATGAGAAATTGAATATTAGCAGCGTATGGTTGGTGTTGAACCCTTTCAAGATGTTGCTGAGCCATGTCGATGGAACGTAGATGCCACCTACCGCGGTGAGCTGTGCTGCAAACTGGAGCAATGCTTGTTCATTTTCGGTTTCGAAGATTTTCAACAGACCAGGATTGTTGATTCTTATGTACGAGTAGGTCAAGCCCATGATCAGTACGATGGAGACGGTTATCACTTCGCGTGCGCCGAGTTTGGGGAATATCCGGAGTATGAATGCAATGAGCGAGGATGCAACTGCGGCCGGAATAATCAGATATATGAGAACGCTCAAGACGGAGACCGGGTAATAGGCAAGCGGCACGTTGCTGGTCACGCCATATGCGATAATCAATGGCCAGGCCACAACCAGTGTTGCCCAAGACGCGTAGATGCAATTTTCGAAGAACTTGGCAAGATAAATCGACGTGGGCGGTACTGGAAGTGAAAACAGGAAATCCAGTTCCCGGCTATTGTAAAAGGTTGAAAATGAAGTGATAATATTACTGAACAGAAGCATGATGAAGAAAACGAACAAGGCCATTTCGATTACTCTATCCAGCAGTACCGGTCCAATGACTTCGACTGTTACGAGATAGCTGAAGACCTTAAAGAATGTATAGTATGCGCCAAACACAAATACGCCGATAACGAAAATAAAAGAAGCCGCCCGAACCGCATTCATCGACTTGATCGATTTCAAGATCATCTTAATGCGCGTGCCTAATATCAACCCTAAGTCATTCATCTTGTGTTCATCCTAAGATGGCAACGTCACTCGGTCTACTGGGGACAGGCATAAACTTTTATACTTTTGAATGTAGCTGATGAGCTATATCTCTGTAATCTTTTTCTTATCTCGGTCATCTTCAGAAAGCTGTAGGTATATTTCCTCAATATCCCTCTTCCCTGAAATCTCTGCAAGTTCATCCAGGTTGCCGATGAACCTCAGTTCACCAGTCCCAATGATACCAATCTTCGACGCTACATCTCTGGCAAAGGAAAGCGTGTGCGTTGAAATGAATAATGTCTTGCCCTGCTCTTTCAGTCTCAGGAATAAATGACGCACCGTCTTGCTGGTTTTT
>JBAUFP010000391.1:0-3305 GCA_049679205.1 bacterium
TTTTATTATTGGTTGGGTTGTGAATCAACGCATGAGGCGCATTTCCAACAGTTATTGTCGCAATGACTGAGTCACCTACGCCATCGATTACTGTAATGTTATTGTACCAAAATTCAGCACAATATATCTTATTATCGATTGGATTATAGACCATAGCGTTAGGATCTCCTCCAGCAGGAATCGTAGTAATGACATCATTCGTTATGCCGTCAATGACAGTAACTGTGCCACTGCCATAGTTTGCACAATAAATCTTATTGTTGATTGGGTTATATTCCAGGGACAGAGGGTAATTACCGACAGGAACCGTGGCAATTACCGAATCAGTGGTACCATCCACGACCGTAATGTTATCACTACTAGTGTTGGCACAGTAGATCTTGTTGACAAGCGAATTGTGGACCAATGCCCAAGGACGATCACCAACCGTGATCGTAGAAATGATTGTATTGGTGGTTCCATCAAACACCGAAACGTTATCGCTAGCGGAGTTGGCGCAATAGACCTTATCATTAATAGGATTGTAGAGCAGAGCGATCGGCCAACCTCCTAGGATGACCTCAGTTATCACGGTATTGTTTGCACCGTCTATTACAGTGGCTGTATTGCTCAATGCATCGGCGCAGTATATCTTGTTATTTGCTGGATTATACACCAAGGCAACAGGCATGTTCCCTACTGGAATTGTGCTAATGACTACGTTATTGGCACCGTCGATCACTATGACTTCGTTGTTAAGACTACTTGCGCAGTAGATCTGGTTGTCGATCGGATTGTGGGCAAGAGCAACAGGGAATGGCAAGTAAATGGTTTCGATGATCGAGTCGATCGCGCCATCGATCACCGTTACATTGCTGGCTGACGAGCAAGCACAGTATATACTGTTGTTATTTGGATTGTAGGCTAAGGCGCAGGGTCCTTCACCCACAGAAATTGATGTGAGTAATGTGTCGGCTGCTCCACAGACAATAGAGACGGTGTTGGTATACCAGCCTGAATTTGCGCAGTATATCTTGTTGCTACTCTGATTGTACACTAAGGCACAAGGCCCTTGATCTACGGCAATTGTAGTGACCAGTGCATTAGTCGCACCATCTATGACTGTGATAGTATTACTCATGTAATTCGCGCAGTAGACCTTATTGTTGGTCGGATTGTAAGCCATAGCAATAGGTTCATATCCAACTGGAATCGTGCAAATGATAGCGTTACTTGCGCCATCGAGCACGGTTACATTGTCGTCACCTCGGTTTGCGCAGTAAATCTTGTTATTGATTGAATTATGAACTAGAGCACTGGGCATTTCTCCCACCGAAATTGTGGCAAGTATCGTATTCGTTGCACCATCGATCACAGTAACGCTGCCATTGTCGTGATTAGCACAGTAGATTTTGTTGTTGTGTGAATTCCAGCATAGGGACTGAATATTCTCACCGGCTGGTATCCTCGCGATTTTTTCGTTGGTCAAACCGTCTATTGCAATCACGTTACTCCCAGTCCAGCCGCCTACATATATTGTATTGTTGGTCGTGTTGTACGTAAAAGTCTGTGGATTACTGAGCCCACAAAGAGAATCTGGTACAAAGAGCGTCGTTTCCAACCATTGGGCTGATAAGATAGGTGGTGCGAACAAAAGTAACATGACCACCAGAATGAATTTTCCTTTATCGACAATCATTATTACCTCGATCAATACATATATCACTAGTGTACAATTCGATTATATCTTGGGATATTGTAAGAGTCAATAGTGAAAAATCCGTGAAATAGTGGAATCTGTAATCTGCTAGCTATAATTCTGTATGGATGGATAACCAATCAGTTCTAGAATGCAGCGAGATTCGATATAGATTGCGGATTATAAGTCCGTCATTCTTTGAATTCTCAACATTTTGCTACACCAATGATCATTGATTTGCAGGCTGAAAAAGATTGACAAACGCCTGGAGTTACTTATACTGTTCCATGCTCAAACGCGTTTACCTTGCACCGGATGAATTCACGGCGATCACCCTGAAAGAAATGTTGGCCAGCCGTAACATCAAGGCGATAACACGTCGCTTTGAAACAAGCTGGCTCGACGGATTACCCAAGATGATGAAAGGTGGCTGGGGTGATGTGCTCGTCGACGAAAAAGATGAAAAACAAGCCGAAGAGTGCATCAAGGAATTCCTCGAGCAATCAAAAGAAATCGAACCGGACAACCAGCAGGAAGACAAAGAACAAGAATAAAGCAACGCAAAAGCCAACAGAATATAGCAGGTTGGTTTTGTTAACTTTTGCCAAGAAGCCAAGAAGACGACGGCTCCGCCGTCGTGAGATTGCTTCGTCGTCCTTCGATATCCTCGGGACTCCTCGCAATGACAAGATCCTCAATTACCGCATATTCAATCCACATTGGACAAGAAAAAACGAACGGTTACAGCTATAAAGAACTCGTGGCATATAGCCTTCCCAGGAGAATCTTTTTAAGGTTTGTGTTGCATACGGTACAGACGTTACCGTTACCTTGGTGGACGAAACGGGCGTCGTAACCGTCAAACACTTAACAATGCCTTCACTTGACATCCATATCTTCCTTATTATAATAGAACGTGCGGTACCATGTGCTACTCATTGTACTTATAGTGATCTCTCTCCACTGCACGTCCGGTGTAGTACCTAAGACTAATAGAATAGATGTCGCGTATATTGGTTCAATATATGAAGATATTAACCAGGAAAGCCCGATCAGCGCAGGTCTCGCAGATTTTCAAGGCATTAAGATCGCACATACCATGACCGAACCGGCCTTCATGGAACATTACCTGTATCGAGCGGGCTTATCTGAACTGCTCAATAAATTGGAAATAGATTTTGTCATCGGCGACACTGTAGCCCGCAACCAGAAATTCTATGGCATTCAAAGATCAACGGGTTATGCTATCACGAATTTTGAGGGTATTAGATTCGCCATGTTCAGCACCAGCAAAGAATCATTAACCATAGACGATCAGGTCCAACTAACCCTGGTAAGAGAACGGAGTGACATACTCTGGGTTATTGACCGGACCGTACTCGATATTGAACCAACCCTAATCACCTTTTACATCAACAACCGGGTGCTTTCTGATACGAGTATGTTGCCAATCAAGGCAGAAATCGATACGGCCCGCCAGCGTTTGGTCAAAGATTTCATAAATAAAGCAGAAGACGGATTGAACAAAAAAATCTACCTTGGAGGTCGTGTCGACGAACACTTGTTCTCCACTATTGCCGAAAAGCAAGCGGTCAACATAGTCATTTATCCCGAAGACCTCATCGTA
>JBAUFP010000392.1:0-8067 GCA_049679205.1 bacterium
GCCTCAACATCAGTGACAACAAGATCACCTGCTCAACGCCCTACAGGAATCAGATATGCGTACGCGGCCGCTTCGGTATCGCACCGCTCGTAAATCACCCGAAACGCGCCACAAAACCAATGATTAAAAAAGACGGTCAACCCGTCGAGGTCGACTGGGAACAAGCATTGAAGTTTGTTGAACAGCGCCTCAAGAAGCATAGGAATCGAACCGGTATCCTGTTCTCGCCTCAATTAACAACTGAAGCAATCGACAAAACCTATTCAATCGCCGATTCGCTAGGCGCCAAGATAACGGCACCGATCGATCTCCATGACTCTGTAAGCCCTTTGAAACTCAATCAGATTGAAGGGAATCCTGCATTCATTATTGTCAATACAGATATGGTCGGTGATTTTGCAGTGCTGCTCTTGAAACTATGCAAGAAATTCAAAGACAAGGCAATATTTATTGTCGTCGGCGCGGACGGAAATTCATCCACGCGCTTCGCCGACATGGTTCTCAATCCAACACCTGGCACGGAGCATGATCTGCTCAAGTTGTTGACCGATCCGAAGAAGACTTCGTACAAGTGTGGTGTGCCTGCAGCCGACATCAAGCATGCGAAGATTATGCTGGAAGATAGAAATATCTATTTGATATATAATACCGGGAATTTTCATAGTGCCGATTCCGGCAAATCGGTCAAAACGATACCCCTATACAGCCAGGTCAATGCGCCGCAGATTGCCAAAACGGGTCTTGATGATACCTATGAAGGGATTCTGGACAACAAGCGCATCGACTGTCTCTACTTGATCGGAGCGGCGCCAAAACTGCATAGAGAATACAAAACAATAATCGTCCAGGATAGCTTTCTGCCCGATTTCGACTTCGATGTTTTCCTCCCGGCCGCCACTTTTGCCGAAACCAGTGGCAGCATTATCGATATCGAGGGAAAAAAGAAGCGGGTGCGCAAAGCCATAGAACCTGCGGGTAAATCACAGTCCGACGAATGGATAATTGATGCCTTAGCCCGTATAATGAACACAAGGTTAAAGAAGACCAAGAAAAGAAGCAAACTGAAGCGGAAAAAACGCACCGCGCGTATAGTAACGAGCAACCAATATCCGCTGCAACTGATTGTCCGAGAGAACACCTATGGCTATCGCAACAAACCACTTTCAGCTATTTTGAAAGGCTTTGACCGTATGCGCCATGATCAATACATATGGTTGAATGAACGAACCGCAAAGAAATATAAATTGCAGAACGGAATGAATGCTAATGTTGTTAGCCGACATACTGTCCTCACTCTACCCGTGAAGATCAACCCGGAATTTCCTGATCGTGCCGTGCTCATTTATTATCACCCATCAATGGGGCATATCTGTAATGAACCGGTGAGGCTCGAATGTACAAGGTAATAAAAAGAGAGAGAATTGTTCCTAATATTCATCTGCTGGTCATCGAATCAGATGCCATCCATAAGAATGCGCAAGCCGGCGAGTTCGTCGTGGTACGTGCCGATGAAAAAGGTGAACGGATTCCTTTGAATCTAGTGGATTGGGATGAGAAGAGCGTCAGCATTGTATTCATGGAAATTGGCACATCAACCAGGAAACTGGCCGCGCTCGAAGCAGGCGATGAAGTGGCGACTCTGGTCGGGCCTTTAGGCAAACCGACGGAAATGCCCAAGGATAAGAACATTCTGTGCATTGGCGGTTGCTACGGCATCGGCGCACTTTTGCCGGTAGTCCGCGCTTTCAAAAAGAACGGCAACCGTCTTATCACGGCGATCGAAGCGCGCAGCGAGTTTTTACTCTACTGGCAAGACAGACTAAAAGAATACAGTGATGAATTTCATGAAATAACACGCGACGGCACAAAAGGGTTCAAGGGTCATGTTAATGATTTCCTCATCGATTACTTGAAGAAAAATAAGGTTGATATGGTGTACGTACAAGGATGCACATATCTCACTTATCTGGCTTCAGAAACAACCCGCCCTCATAAGATCAAAACGATCGTCGGATTGAACCCGATCATGGTCGATGCTACAGGTATGTGTGGTGTATGCCGGGTCATCGTGAACGGCGAAACGAAATTCGGATGCGTTGATGGCCCCGAGTTTGATGGACACCAGGTGGACTGGGAGATTCTACTGTCGCGGCGCAAGATATATTTAAAGGAAGAAGTCTATTCCTTGAGTTTCTACGAATGTGAAACATATGGCTAAGATCGTACCGAAAAAAACCCCGATGCGTGAACGTCCGGCTCAGGACCGGGTCAAGGATTTCAATGAGGTTCCTTTTGGCTACACCCCCGAAGAAGCAATCGTTGAAGCAAAGCGTTGCTTACAGTGCAAAAGGCCAACCTGTGTACAAGGTTGTCCAGTAGAAATTGACATTCCTGGATTCATAAAATTCATCGCCGAGGGCGATTTTGCTAACTCAATAAAGAAACTGAAGGAGAAGAATGTATTACCCGCGGTGTGCGGCCGGGTTTGCCCTCAAGAAGATCAATGTGAAAAGGTCTGTGTTCTGACCAAAAAATTCGAACCGGTCGCGATCGGGCGTCTCGAGCGTTTTGCTGCGGACTGGGAAGGCAAACTGGACGAAGCGCCCACTCCCCAATTGCCAAAGTCTACGGGCAAGAAAGTTGCGATCATCGGCGCCGGGCCAGGGGGCCTCACCGTCGCCGGCGATCTGAGCAGGCTGGGTCACGCCGTGACCATCTTTGAAGCTTTACACAAACCGGGCGGTGTCCTGGTCTACGGTATTCCCGAGTTCCGGTTGCCCAAAGAGATAATCTACCGCGAAGTAGACTATCTAATCCGATGCGGGGTTGAATTGAAACTGGATTTCGTGGTCGGTAAGACCGAGACTATTGATCAACTCTTAAAGGAATTCAATGCCGTCTACATTGGCACCGGTGCCGGACTACCCTGGTTCATGAATATCCCGGGTGAAAACCTAAACGGTGTCTACTCGGCGAATGAATACCTGACCCGGGCTAATTTGATGAAAGCGTATCTCTTTCCTGAATACGACACGCCGATCGTGCACGGCAAGCGAGTTGCCGTAATTGGTGGCGGCAATGTTGCAATGGACTGCGCACGTACTGCGCTCCGTCTCGGCGCCGATGAAGTAAGAATTGTCTACCGGCGTTCCCGGAAGGAAATGCCGGCGCGTGAAGAAGAGATCCACCATGGTGAACAAGAAGGTATAATCTTTGAGTTCCTTACGCTGCCGGTCAAATACCTCGGTGACAAATACAGCTGGGTCAGGGAGATGGAGTGCCTGAGGATGAAGCTAGGCGAACCCGATGCCTCGGGTCGACGCCGGCCCGTGCCCATCGAAGGCTCGAACTACATCACCGAAGTAGACACCGCGGTATGCGCGATCGGTCAGAGTCCCAACCCGCTTATCCCCCAGACAACACCCGATCTAAAAATCGGTAAATGGGGTAATATCGAGGCCGACGAGAAGACCGGAAAAACATCAAAGAAAGGTTGTTGGGCCGGCGGTGACGTCGTAAGGGGCGGCGCAACCGTCATCTTGGCGATGGGTGATGCCCGGATCGCCGCACGTTCCATGGACGAATACCTGAGAACCGGGATCTGGTAGATAGCCAATCACCGATTCACAAAAAACATCACAATAGAAAACTAAACGGATTGATAACCAACAACATTACGTCACTACGCCAATTGGCGTAGTGACGTAATGCATTTTCTTATTGATTAAAACCTGGGATTTAACCGAGGAGTTATTGATGGTTGTGTGAAAATGAGAAGAATTGCTGTGCAGTTTAGTTCAATATGATCAGATTTCGAACTCGCCCCGGCCCACAAATGCACACTTGCCGCCGACCTCTATTGTATAGTCTGCATCGTGCCGACTACCCCGCATCATTATAGACGAACGCCGCCCCATTTCTACACCCTGTTCATTCACGACTCGAAATTCATTTCCAAAAACCTTATGCTTGAGCAAGTAGCCCACCAGCGGGCCGGCTGCTGAACCCGTGGCCGGGTCTTCAAGTATTCCCAGATGCGGCGCAAAGAACCTGGTGTGAATCTGTGCACTTGGCGCCGTGGTCTCTAACGAAAACAAGTAGGGTCCGATCAAATCCCCTTTGAAGAAATCCTTCATCTTCATAACATTGCCCTGCGCCCGCTGCATTGCACCGAGTGTCTTGATCGGGACAATCAACATTCGGTTGCCGGTCGAAACCTCTTCAACCGGTAAGTCATCTACAATATCACTGGCCGATAAATCAAAGAGGGCTGCAATACTCTTCTTGTCTAAATGTTGCGAAAAGAACTCCGGTCTATTCTGGGTCATCCAGATTATGCCATTTTCCTTACGCAGCGGAATGACCCCGACCCTCATCGCCAGTCTCAAGGTATCCCCTTTCTCAGACCAGATATCGAACACTTCCATGATCGCATAAGCCGTGCCTAACGTAGGGTGTCCGGCAAAAGGAAGCTCACACGCCGGTGTGAATATTCGGACCCGGAAGTCAGCTTCCGTGTCACCGGCATCAAAGATAAATGTCGTTTCTGAATAGTTTATTTCCTTGGCCAACTGCTGCATCTGTGTTGTGCTCAGTCCACTGCCATTAGTAAAGACGGCGAGCTGATTGCCTGCATAAGGCGTATCCGTAAATGCATCAATGAAAATGCATTCCTTCTTCATGAAATATCCCTCTCTCCTTTAGGTGCATAATGAGAGAACTGCATAGTATGGATACCGTGCCCCTGTGTAATCGACCTGAGGTCAGTCGCGTAACCAAAAGATTTGGCAAGCGCCAGGCTTGCTTCGATTATCTTCTCCTGTTTATTCGTCTCGATGCTCTGAATCCCTCCTTTACGTGCGTTTATGTCATTTATCACATCACCGAGGTAACTTTGAGGGACTATTATCTCCAGCGACATGATCGGTTCTAATAATATCGGCCCGCCTCTTGCGAAACCATCACGCAGTCCCATTTGTGCCGCAATCTTGAAGTCCAAGTCTGATGAATCAGTAGGATGATGCTGACCATCCAGTATCGTCACCTGAATGTCGATAATCGGATAGCCGTAACAAACACCCACTTCGGCCTGTTCCCTTATTCCTTTCTCAATCGCCGGGACGAACTGCCGGGGAATAGCACCTTCTTTAAGTTTATTCTCGATTTTGATCCCGCTGCCCCGTGCGCATGGTTCAATCTTTAATTTAACCACTCCGTAATGTCCCCGGCCGCCGGTTTGTTTGATAAACCGCCCTTCGATAGTCACCGGTTCGGTAATCGTCTCACGATATGATACCTGCGGTTTACTAACATTACATTCAACTCCGAATTCCCGCTTCAAGCGTTCGACGATTATTTCCAGATGTAACTCACCCATGCCAGAAATTATTCGCTGCGCAGTTTCCTCATCAGTTCTCACTTTGAATGTCGGGTCTTCGATTTGCAGATACTTCAGGGTATCGTCTAGTTTTGCATCATCCATCTTTGTCTTGGGTTCCAGGCTGACAAAAATCACCGGTTCTGGAAACTTCATAGATTCAAAAGAAATCGGATGTTTTGTTGCGCAGAGCGTGTATCCGGTCTTACACTCCCGGATCCCAGTAACGACGCCGATCTCACCAACGGCCAGGCTCTTCGTCTCCTCCCGCTTATTGGCATGCATCAGCAAAATCCTGCTGACCCGGTCGACCCGCTCCGGAGGATAAATCAAGACCTTATCCCCACTATTGACCTGACCCGAGTAGACTCGAACATAGTATATAAAACCCAGATGGGTATCGGTTTGCGTCTTGAAAATCAATGCCGAGAACGGCGCATCAACCGATGGCTGCCTGATTTCTTCTTTTAGAGTTTTGGGATTAATACCCTTGGTCGCCTGCAAGTCGATTGGCGAAGGGAGATAATCAAGCACCGCATCGAGGAGTTTCTGCACACCCTTATTTCTAAGCGCGGCCCCGCAAAAAACAGGAAAGAAATGCAGATTGATCGTGCCCCTTCTTATCACTGATCTAATCTTGTCCGCCGGGATGGCAATTTCCCCGAAATAACTCTCGAAGATATCCTCATCGTGTTCAGCTAGAGTCTCGAGCATTTCGGCACGATACTTGTCGGTTAATTCTCGGTATGTGCTGGGTACCTTCTCCTCTCTGAATCTAGCACCCAACGTCTCCTCTTCCCAGTATACTGCCTTATCACGAACGATATCCACGAGACCATAAAACTGATCCTCATCGGCAATCGGTATTTGAAGTATCAAAGGTTTCATAGACAACTTCGTTTTAAGCTGATTGATGACACGAAAGAAATCTGCACCGACACGATCCATTTTATTCACAAATGCAACACGCGGGACCCGGTAC
Organism: bacterium; assembly: GCA_049679205.1. Lineage (GTDB taxonomy): Bacteria > Hydrothermota > Tepidihabitantia > SM23-42 > SM23-42 > SM23-42. Next base: position 6,360 of record JBAUFP010000392.1, read on the forward strand.
TTGTCCGCCTGGCGCCAGACAGTTTCGCTCTGCGGCTGAACACCGCCAACCGCGCAGAAAATGGCGATCAAACCATCAAGGACTTTCATCGAGCGTTCGACCTCGACCGTGAAATCCACATGTCCTGGTGTGTCGATGATATTAATGCGGTGTTCTTTCCAGTATGATGTTGTTGCGGCTGACGTGATAGTGATACCCCGCTCGCGTTCCTGTTCCATCCAATCCATGGTCGCCGAGCCCTCGTCTACTTCACCCATCTTCCGAATGCGGCCCGAATAGAAGAGGATACGTTCGGTGGTCGTCGTCTTCCCCGCATCAATATGTGCGGCCAAGCCGATGTTTCTTATTCTCGCCAGGTCAAACATAGACTTTAGTATAGCGATTTATGAATAATAGTCAATTAGCTGCAACTTCGTGGCATATACTACGGAATTCTACGTTCGCGTTTCACCGCCGACCTAATCACCTCACCATTATACTTGCCTGTACCCACGGGCAAATTCTTGAAGCGCACAATAATAAATCCCTTCTCGATGTTGGGGAGCAATCCGACTTTTAGGATTTCGCCTCTCAAGAATTTCTTCATTTGATGTTCCTTCAAATCAACCAGATTTCTCGTCGCGTACGATCCGAAAATTTGAACCAGGTCATTATCTGGTTTAATATCGTGATCATAAACCTTCGCAAACTCCAACCCTTTCCGCAGTGCATTCACTTCGCGAAAGGAAAAAACCTCCCTTGTCGAGACATAACTCTCATCACGTCCTTTGAAGACAGCATATGGTTTGAAGTATTTCTGGTCGACGCCAAATTTCCTGGCAAAGCCATCAAGCAGTGAATGGTCGAGTTCGATTTTACCGAGGCAATCCATGCGCGGTTTGAGAATGCCCCTTTTGGTCAACCGGGCAATAAAAAAAGGCGCAGTGTCGTTATCCTGCGGCAAGATGCGCGCACAATGTTCAATTCTTCGGTCGAAACTGATACCCTGCCAGTTTTTTATACCGGGCCGTATCTTGAATCCTGTCACCTGGATCGGAAGGAGCTCGGCTTCTGGAAATTTTTCCAACAGATAAGAAACTACCATTTCATTCTCTTCGGGTGCTATCGTACATGTTGAATAAACCATGGACCCGCCTGGTCGTAGCGCCCGAAAAGCCGACATCACGAGACCTATCTGCAGCCTCGACATGCGATGAATGTTTTTGGTTCCCCAATGAAAAAGCACCGCCTTGGATTTGCGAATCGTACCTTCTGCACTACAGGGGGCGTCAATCAATATCCGATCGAAATAATCGGTGAATATTCGATGTATCTTCTGCCCATTAATACTGATGACCACCTCATTCATCAAGCCGCACCGTTTTACATTGTGGGTCAAACCCTTCATGCGTTTTCGGCTGATTTCATTCGCTACGAGTAAACCGTTGTTCGCCATCAACTGAGCAATCTGGGTGGTCTTGGAACCGGGTGCAGCACAAAGATCTATTACCACTTCGCCCGGCTGTGGATCGAGCACAATGACCGGTATCATCGATGCGACTTCTTGGACGTAGATCAAACCCAAATTATGGGTAATGTGGTTACCCAATGAATGTTTTCCTTTAACAGAAAATCCATCATGATAAAATGGCAATTGCTCTAATCTCACATCACTGAGCAAAGCGAGGATACTTTCCCGTTTCGCCTTAAGTGTATTCACGCGCAATGA
>JBAUFP010000393.1:0-4014 GCA_049679205.1 bacterium
CAATGATTTTGTATGTTAAATCCTCATGAAGCAGTTTATCCGTGTGCATCCGCAATAATCTGTCTGAATCCAAATTTTACATTCGGAAAACGCCGAATTTATGCTCGGGTATCGGTGCATTCAAGGATATTGATATCGCAAGACCCAATATCTCTCTCGTATCCAGCGGATCGATTATGCCATCATCCCAAAGACGTGCCGTAGAAAAATATGCACTGGACTCATGTTCATATTTCGCCAGTATTGGCTTTCTTATTTCTTCGATTTCCTTCTTCGTCAGTTTCTTACCCGCCTTCACCAATGACCGTACCTTGATATCGGTCAACACACCAGCTGCCTGTTCACCACCCATCACGCAGATCTTTGAGGTCGGCCACATCCATAAGAGACGCGGGTCATAGGCGCGACCACACATACCGTAGTTGCCAGCGCCATAGGAGCTACCGATGATGACCGTGAATTTCGGAACCTGTGCATTGGCCACGGCATGAATCAGCTTGGCACCATCTTTGGCAATACCGCCATGTTCGTAGCGCTTTCCGACGATAAAACCGGTGATATTTTGCAGAAAGAGAATCGGTATCCTGCGCACCGCACACATGGAAATAAAGTGGGCACCCTTCTGTGATGGTTCAGAAAACAACACGCCATTGTTCGCCAGAATTCCTACCGGATAACCCATTATGCGGGCAAACCCGCATACCAGAGTCGTGCCATAGAGGGCCTTGAATTCATGGAACTCACTATTGTCCACGATGCGTGCTATAACTTCACGAGCATCAAATGGTTTTCTGAGATCAGCCGGTATTATACCATACAATTCAGCTGGATCGTATGCTGGTTCCACAGGCTTAGCACGCTGGAGCGGATATTTGCCAGGCCTCGGTATGTTTTCAACGATATTGCGGGTGATTTCTATTGCATGTTCCTCATTCATTGCGTAGTGATCGGCCACACCAGATATCCGACAATGGACATCCGCACCACCCAGGTCTTCCTCGGTAACGACTTCACCAGTAGCGGCCTTCACCAATGGAGGACCTCCGATATATATCGTGCCAACACCCTTCACGATAACCACCTCGTCACTCATCGCTGGTTGATAAGCACCCCCGGCTGTACAGAAACCGAGTACCACCGAAATCTGGGGGATATTCTCCGCAGACATGCGCGCCTGATTAAAAAATATCCTACCAAAATGATACCTGTCCGGAAACGTACCGACCTGTAAGGGTAAGAAGATACCTCCCGAATCAACCAGATAAAGGCAAGGCAACCGGTTTTCAATAGCAATCTCTTGAGCACGGATATGCTTCTTGATTGTTTCCGGTATGTAGGTACCGCCCTTCACTGTTGCATCATGAGCCACGACCATGACCTCCCGGTTATTGACGAGGCCGACACCGGTTATGATGGCGGCTGAAGGATGCTCATTGTCATACATGTCCCAAGCAGCAAGCTGATTCAATTCTAGGAATGGCGTGCCCGGATCAAACAGCTGTTTCAGTCGGTCGCGGACAAATAACTTACCCCGATCAGAATGTTTCTTGTGCATGTATTCTGGGCCGCCCTTCCTGACCTCTAACAGGCGCTCTTTGAGAATGCCCACGGCCTTTTCCATGGCTTTCTTGTTCTTCTTAAACTCCGGACTATTTGTGCTGATCTTTGATTCTAGTTTATACATAACTCCTCAAAAGGCACAGGTTACGTCTTTCGGTAAGCGGTAACGAAGCCCGTATCGTATGAACAGGTTACGTCCTTCAATCACGGTTTCGGAACGAATTACGTAACCGTAAGACGAAACGGGTATCGTAACCGCCAAACGCCTCACATTGACCTTCATACGAGTATTGCCTTATATCCATAACAAATTATGCCGGTGTGACCTTCGGAATAGAGCTTGCGAAAGACAAATTTAACCCTCTTACCAATTTCCAGATCTTCTGGTTTGCAGTCGACAACCTGAGTTGTCAGTCTCACACCGTTGTCGGATTCAACTATCGCCACACTGTAGGGCACCTGCGTTTCGAAATCCTTAGGTGCTACGCGGATGGTTGTAAAAGTCAAGATCTTTCCATGATCGGATAATTTTTCTGAATCGAATTCTCTTGCCCCACAACTGCTACACACCTTGCGTGGAGGAAATGACAACCGACCACAGCCCTGGCACCTTGCAGCCTCGAGTCGATATCTCTGCGGCATCTCTCTTCTATATCTTGGTGAAGGCATAATACCTCCTTAATCAGGATAAATACCTAAACCCGCCAGTGGCGGACCAAAATGTCTAAATACCTAAACGTTATTTCAAGCATTTGTAGATAATAGTAGAAAGAATCTTAATTAACTCAACGCTTTCGTTCAAGTGTGGTTGAACAACACTTTGCCTCAGCAGTTTCCTGGCGATTACTACACGAAGCCAGTACCGCGATTCCTTTACCTCTTTAAAAGCAACGTCGACTCTATAGACAAAGTCGTTCAGAGTCAAGGAACCGTCTGCTTCTTCGAGGTTAGCGCCTACAGATGTTCCAGATTTGCATAACTGCCGTCTTACAATGCTGGATTCATCAGTATTCGGCAGCTTTGCTGCAAGCTCAAGTATGGATATGGCAAAGTTAAATGCTCTTTCCTTAAGTTCATCACTTATACTGAATTTCTTTCTGAATTTTCTTACCATTTAGGTATCTAGGTATTTTGGTATTTAGGCATTTGAAAATATGTTTACCACGGATGATGCGCCGGAACCACCCATGTTCTGAGTCAATCCAATATGTGTATTCTTCACCTGTCGCTTGCCGGCGGTACCGCGCAGCTGCTCAACAACCTCTACGACCTGCGCGACACCCGTGGCGCCCACTGGATGGCCTTTTGATTTCAGCCCTCCTGAAGGATTTACTGGTATCGGCCCTTCGAGGGCTGTACGGCCTTGTTCAGTGAAAGAACCTCCTTTACCTTTCTCAACAAAACCGAGTTCTTCGATAATACATATCTCAGCAATGGAAAAGCAATCGTGTACTTCGGCGAAGCTGATATCCCGCGGCGTCACCTTTGCCATGTCGTATGCAGTTTGAGCTGAGATTTTAACTGCTTTAAGTGTTGTTATATCCTCGCGGGCATGCAGTGCCAGGGCGTCGGTTGCCGCTCCAGTACCTAATACTCTCACAAACGGCTTGTTCAACTTCTTCGCCATATCAACCGACGCTATTATCACGCAGGCCGCCCCATCTGAAACTGGCGAACTGTCGAGTACGGTCAAGGGATCAGCAACCATTGTTGCATTGACCACTTGATCAACAGTAATCTCGCCCCGAAACTGTGCGTTCGGATTTAAGGAACCGTTCCGATGGTTCTTAACCGAAACCAACGCGAGTTGTTTCCTTGTAGTGCCATATTGATGCATGTGAGCTCGGGCAATCATGGCATATAGACCGGGAAACGTGATGCCATGGTACACCTCGTACTCCTGGTCTGCCGCTGTAGCCAGTGCATATGTCACGTCGGCTCCATCGGTCATCTTTTCTACGCCCCCGACCAAGACAATATCGCTGTGACCCGAAGCCACTTCGAAAAACCCTAGACGGAACGCCATACCGCCTGAACAGCATGCTGACTCAACACGTACCGCCGGCACTGGCGCCGCACCGAGATAATCGGCCATGAGCGCACCGATATGCTCCTGGCCAACGAAAAGACCCGGGGTCATCGAACCTACGTACATGGAATCAATATGATCGACACCCGCATCTTCAACCGCTTTGAGCGCTGCTTCGACGAAGATATCTCTCAGAGAAAGAGCCCATAACTCACCAAATTTCGTCATACCACAACCAATAACAGCAACCTCACGCATCTTACCCCCTTTTCATTGAATTCACTGAAACTTTTTACACTAAAACCAATAGACACTGAATGCACTGAAGGCAAACATCAGGAAAACTATTTTGCACTGAGAACACAGAAGAACAACCACAGAACACACAGAAATCGTTCATAGGACCAACCGCTTTATCTCTATCG
>JBAUFP010000394.1:0-1565 GCA_049679205.1 bacterium
ATCACGGGGATGCTCGCTGAAGCGCGTATCTCGCCCAAAGCCTCAACATCGGCTTTGTTCACAACCGCGCACCGGATTAGTTCGCACCCAGCCCTCTCCACACGGCGAATCTGACTCAATGTGCCTTTTATGTTAGAGGTCTTGGTCTTCGTCATTGATTGCACCGCTATCGGATGACAGCCTCCAATACGAACCTTTCCGATACTAACGACTCGCTTCTTTCTGCGCACTACTTACCGCGCCTTATGTGTGCTCCAAGACCGCGCAGTTTGGTTTCAAACTTCTCATATCCACGGTCCAAATGATAGATTCTCCTTACCACCGTACTCCCTCTGGCGACGAGTCCAGCAAGTACCAATGCCGACGACGCCCGCAGGTCAGAAGCCATCAGATGAGTTCCCGATAGCTTTCCTACGCCTTTAATAACCGCGGTATCACCTTCAATCGTAATATCGGCGCCCATTCTCATCAACTCAACCGCTTGCATGAAACGATTCTCGAATATTGATTCCTTGATTGTACTCGTTCCAGAAACGACAGAAAGTAATGCCATGAATTGTGCCTGCATGTCGGTCGGGAATCCAGGATAGGCCGCGACGAATATATTGGTGGCGCGCTTACGCCGGCTACCATTAATCCTAATGCCACGGTCGTTATGTAGCACTTCGACACCAATCTCCTGTAGTTTCTCGAGAACGCTTGTCATATGATCCGCGATACACCCCTCAATCAGTACATTACCACGGGTTATTGCCGCAGCAACGGCAAAGGTACCGGCTTCTATCCGGTCCGGGATAATTTCATAGCACACGTGACCACTAGCTGTATCACGACCCGTAATAGTAATGCGGTGGCTTCCCTGGCCATGTATCCGCACGCCCAGTGCCTTTAAGAAATTAGCCACGTCAATAACCTCGGGCTCCACTGCGGCGGGACTTATTTCAGTTTTACCTGACGCACCGGTCGCCGCTAACATGGTATTGATAGTCGCACCGACTGAAGTCCCTTTTGGCCCCTGTAAATCAATCTTGCGGCCGATAAGCTTACGCGCATCCGCGTTGATGTAGCCGTCACTGATTGTCACTCTTGCACCCAATGCATTCAACCCTTTGATATGCAGGTCGATGGGCCTCGGCCCAATTGCACAACCACCCGGCATCGCGACCACTGCGTTGCGTGCACGTGCAACCAACGCACCGAGCATGTAGTAAGAAGCGCGCATTCTGCAAACAATGTCGTAGGGTGCCTCCACCTTTTTCAGACGAGGCGTGTCAATTCTTAGTACGTTACGCTTGAACTCAATACGAGAACCAAGATGCTCGGCCAGCTGTATCATTGTTCTAACATCTTCGACATCGGGGATATTGTGTAATACTACTTTCTGATCGGTGAGAAGTGAAGCTGCGATTATTGGTAGCGCAGAATTCTTAGCGCCCGAAACCTTCACTTCACCTGAGAGCCGGGTTCCTCCCTCGATGACAAATCTTGCCATTAAAGAATTATATGGAAATCCAGTATACTGTCAATGTACCACAAAGCTGTATTTAGGGAGCGTACTGTATCAC
>JBAUFP010000395.1:0-4682 GCA_049679205.1 bacterium
GTGCTGCCAAGAAACTCATCTTCGTACGCTAATCAGTTTGATTTTAAGAAAAAGGGGCAGATATCTGCCCCTTTTTTATTTAGGACTCCCCATCTATCGTGACAAAATTCTCACCGGTAGAGAATTCTTTTCACCTTGGAAATATAGTTTTCAATTTGCGTCCGGTCTCTCGATTCTCCGATGACCCGCACCAGATGTTCGGTCTGAGATGGTCTAATATGCAGCCAATAGTTGCGGCCCACAATCTTCACGCCGTCGGTGCAATCTAGTTTACCGCGGAAGGCATCGATAATCGTCTCTTTCCTCTCCTCAAACTTTTCCCTGCCGATCATCAGTTTCCGCTTGACCATGTAGTACTTCGGGTAACGAGCCATGATCTCTGAAAGTGGCATGGCCCGTGCCGCAAGTAGTTTCACGATTAACGCGGCACCGGTCATCGCATCCCGCGTGAAATTGATCTTTGGGTAGATTATGCCGCCATTGCCTTCACCACCGATGAGCGCCTTCATGGACTTCATTTTAGACACAACGTTGGCCTCACCAACCCTTGTCCGGTAGAGTGAAGCGTCATGTTCTTCGGTCACGTAATCCATAAGCGCGGTCGTTGATAGATTGGTTACCGCACTAAGTTTCTTACCTTCATTCTCACTTAATACGTAGTCAGTTGCCAGCACGAGACTGTTTTCCTCGCCGATCGCCTCACCATTCTCATCAACGACAGAAAGGCGATCGCAATCGGGATCACAGGCAAAGCCGGCATCCAGTTTACAGCTCTTTACAAAACGGCACAGAGCGGTGATATTCTCCCGCGTTGGCTCTGGTTTACGTGGAAAATCCGGCGCAAAACGGCAATTCAGTCGGTAAACTTTACACCCCATTTCTTCGAGTACCATGGGTAATCCTATCGAACCTGCTCCGTTCACAGCATCGACACCTACCCTAAGAGAATCTTGCACCGGTTTTACCGTCGCAACTATCTTCTCGATATGTTCTTTCAACCCGGATGTTGATGTCACTACCCTCTCATATTTCCGACCGCCTGAATCCCGGTCATCAACTATTCTTTTGGCAAATCTTCTGAATTCCGCGCTGCTCAAGAAAAGACCCTTTGATGAGACAAATTTCAGCGCATTCCATTGGACCGGGTTGTGACTCGCGGTTATCACGATGCCGCCTGAAGCCTTGAGTCTGCGAACCATGAAAAGTACCGTAGGTGTGGGAACAATACCTAAATCAATCACCGAACGCCCAGCCGAATTTAGCCCTCTGATTACGGCCCGGCGATAAAGCTTGCCTGATCCACGGGTATCCCGGCCAATAACGACGCGACCTTTTCTAAGATACTTGCCAAAAGACCGAGCATATCTGAATACAACGTCTGGATTCAAGTCCCTGTCTACAACACCCCGCAAACCCGATATGCTGAATATTAATGACATCTTTCATTATACTCCACGTAATCATCTTGTCAACGTAGCGCCGGTTACGCACCAGCAACACACAGGTAGGTGAATAATGAAAATGCCCCGCACCTGGAATAGGTGCGGGGCGGGGGGTGCTTATGACAAAAGCGTTACTAACGAACTAGCGCTGAAGGAATGATGTTTACGTCAATACTGCTATCATTAATCCCGAAATATGCATATGCCTCAAGAGAGGGCCGCACTGCGGTGACCACTACCTCCGGCATCAGGCCACTCCACGCTTCGTCCTCATGCTCGTAGCGCAGTGCCGTGACCGTCACCTCAGGCATTGAGCCAACGTACGCAGAAACATCTTCACTATATCTCTGCGCTATGACCTCAACCGCCGGCATCAAGCCCTCATACTCATTCCGGTCAGGTAATATTTGAGTAACCGACACACTCAGTAAGAGCAAAATGGTTAAGAAAATTTTCACGATTCCTCCTCGTTTTATGTGATTGTTTTGTTTGTTGTAAGTCATCACTATATAATACGCATAAATACACCCAAAAGTTTCATCCCGCAGCAATCTATATCGGATTTGACCAAATGAAATGCCCCTCGCTCAAAGGGAGGGGCATCCGAGGGAGGAAATGAATATATGAATATGTTACATGAAGATCGGCTTATAATGCATGGGCAGGTATTTGATCCAAACTGAACACCGGGCCGTCCTTGCAGATGAATTTCTCGCCAATATTGCACCGACCACACTGTCCGATACCACATTGCATTTTCATCTCAAGGGTTGTGAATATCTTATCATCAGGCCAACCTAGTTCTTTCAGCGCGGCGACCGTGAATTTTATCATGACCGGCGGCCCGCACACGACCGCAATCTTATTATCAGGCTTCACGGCTAGATCCTTGACAACTACCGGCACCACGCCGACCCGGCCATTCCAGCCTTCAAAAGGCACATCGATCGTGGTATGCAATTGGATGTCCTTGTCTTGCTCCCATTTTTTCAAATCTTCCTTATAAAGAATATCAGCAGGGGAACGGGCACCGAATATTATTTGCAGATTACCGAACTCCTTTCGACGCTCTAGAATATGATCGATGACCGGTCGGAGCGGCGCCATTCCAATGCCGCCGCCAATGAACACGATATTCTTCCCTTTCCATGTGTCGACCGGAAAACTGTTGCCATAAGGTCCGCGTACCCCGACGATATCTCCCTCGACCGCGCGGTGCATTATTTTGGTAAGGTGACCGATGCGCTTCACCGAAATGGTGAATTCCTTTCGGTCTTTTGACGTCCTGGTTACCGCAAAAGTCGCTTCACCGTATCCCTGTACCGAAACTTCGATGAACTGGCCGGGCCGGACATTCATTCCTTGCGGTTCGTTCATCTCTAATACGAAGCTCTTCACGTCCCTTGACTCTTTGATTATCTCTTTTATCGTTGCCGGTTTGGGAACTAACTCAATGGTCGACATCAGTCCTCCTTTACCCCCACGCGCACATCGTTTTTCTTTTTCTTCATGTTCCTAATTCGCTCTGATACCCGTGCCCCAAGCTGGGGAAAACTTCTTTTCAAAGGACAAACCATTACACACCGGCCGCATCCCGTGCATGATATCTGGCCGTAACGCAAATGACTGTAGGCGAATTTGTCAAGCGTACGATTACGCACACGGCTCGCCGGAGTCTTTCTTGTATCGTGCCCACCGGCCATTCTCGAATATGACTGGAGCTGGCAACTATCCCATACCGTAACTCTTTCACCTTTACCCTTGAACTTCTCATCGGCGACCAGGAAACAAACACAGGTTGGACAAGCATAGGTGCAGATGCCGCAAGTCAAACAAATATCAGAAAGCTCATGCCATATACCATCATCATACATTTCCATGAATTCCTCGGGTGTTGCGATCTTGTATTTACCATGAGGCCATTCTTTCTTTTCGGGTTTCTCATCGGTTACTCTAAGGTAATCCGATTTCAGTAAAGGCACACCCTTCTCGGTCATGCTTTGGAAAAGGTAACCGCCCTCAGATTTTGAGAACACCACGTCCAAGCCTTTTGATGAATCTGGAGAGAATCCGCGGTCCGTACAATGACATGTTTCCTCCATTTCACGGCACAGCATTCCAACCAGAATTGTCCGTTTACGTTCCGCCTCATAGAGCGTATCTTTGTGCTCAGACTTCAGGAAAACCTTATCCATGTATTCAATGCCGGCCGCGTCGCATGGATGCAGGCCCATGATGATGCGCGGCTTGTCGGATGGCGTCACTCCCTTCACGGACCAGGTGCTTTCTTCGTTATAGGTTGCTAATGGTCGCCGCTTGGGAAATAACAACTGTTTGGCCGAAACATGTATGATACTATCAGGAAATTCCAAATCTTTCTCCTCGTCGTAGGGTCCAAACTCCCACTTCCCGTCATTGAGATAAGGCACCCATACTTCCCATTTCCCGACCAGCTGGGACAGGAATCCCCTGAGATCAGCCGTCTTTAGTTTATGCCGTTTATTCATCTTTTCCCTCCAGTATCGTATCTGGATCATCCTTGCTCAAGACAACCAATGGTGGCAGCTCTTCAGGAACGGTACCAGGTCGCACCTTGAACATCTCGTGGACTGCTTTTTCTAGTGCGTTGTTTAAGAGTCTCATCGGTATTTCCTGCGGGCACACGCGCTCGCATTCTCCACAATCAGCGCAACGTCCGGCCAAGTGGTATGCCCGGATCAGATGCCACATCGTGTTGGCCGACAATTTTGCCGACGGTTCGATCCATTTCGGTTCCTGCTGATCCGCAATGCATATCTCACAATAACAGGATGGGCATATCTGCCGGCATGCATAACAGCGCTCACATTTCGTAAAATACTCAGAAAAGAACTTCCAGCGCTCAGCCGGGGTCATCTTCTCGATCTTCTTTACCTGCGCGTACATTGGATCTTTCTTTTCCTTCTGTTTTCCGAAAGTATGATCCGCTATCGGTGAAATGTTAACGGCGCAGTCGGCGCATTTCTCTGCTTCATTGCCCTCGAGCTTTACCCCATCACAAGCCGCGCTAACCGCCACTATCTGATTCTTATTGATCCGGTGTTCGACCAATTGAGTAACGAGCGAACGCCCATCGCAGCCCTTTAGCATGATGCCGATCTTTTTGTATCGGTCTTTCAAAGTGGGTAGATAATTGACTAAATTCTGCACGCAACGCTCTTCATAGACAAAAACATTGAGGTCATCGTCCTTCTTGAAAAC
>JBAUFP010000396.1:0-11911 GCA_049679205.1 bacterium
GGTGGAATCCGTTGACATAGCCGATAAATTGCCGATAATAGCAGGATGGCACGTGGTAATAAGAACAAGGGGATTGTTTTTGATATCATGAAATATGCAATACATGACGGCCCAGGTATTCGCACAACCGTTTTTCTTAAAGGTTGTCCACTGACATGTTGGTGGTGCCAGAATCCGGAAAGTCAGAAACTGGAGCCGGAGATGGTAGCCGGTGTCGATCGCCGTAGATACTTTAATCTTTTCCATGGTAAAGATAAAGATATGATCGGACATGAGGCTACGGTTGAACAGGTGATGACAGAGGTTGAAAAAGACATGATTTTTTATGAATATTCAGGCGGTGGTGTCACGCTATCCGGAGGCGAACCCCTGATGCAGTCGGATTTTCTATTAGGCCTTCTGAGAGCAAGTAAGAAGCGAGACATACATACGACACTCGATACCGCAGGCTACGCGCCCTGGGCAATATTCAGAAGTCTATTGAATTATGTTGATCTGTTTCTTTATGATCTTAAGCTGATGGATGACAGCATGCATGAGAAATACACCGGGGTAAGTAATAGCATCATTTTGGAGAATCTAGAAAAGCTTGTGCGAAGTAAAGCAAATGTTGTTATTCGGATGCCAATAATCACCAGCATAACAGACAAGGCTGATAATATCCGTGCCATCGGTAATTTCATAGGGAGTCTTAAAGGTATTGAAGAATTACACCTGTTACCTTATAATTACTTGTGCAAAGACAAGTACCAAAGGATAAAGAGAGAATATGTGTTCAAAAATCTTGAGCCGCCCTCTGATGCGGCGCTTCGGAGAATTCTGAAACGGTTTGACGCATTTGGGTTACGCGTGAAAATCAGGGGCTGATTATGAATGAGCGGATAAGAAAACTCAGGAATAAGAGTCTAAGTATAAAACCCTACGTTTCGTCTGAGCGTGCTCTTCTGATGACGGAATTCTATGAAAGCGGCATGGCTGCCCGCGTTTCCATTCCAGTTGCCCGTGCCCTGGCATTCGACCACATGCTGAGGAAAAAGAAGCTTTATGTCGATGATGGCGAACTCATCGTTGGCGAGCGTGGCCCAGCACCAAAGGCAACTCCGACCTACCCGGAAATATGTATTCACAGTCTGGAAGATCTGAAAATATTGGATTCGCGGGAAAAAGTAGCATTCCGTGTGGACAAACGCACGCGGGATATGTACCGAAAGAAGATAATTCCTTTCTGGAGAGGTCGTTCAATACGCGAGCGCATATTCCGGGAAACAGACCCAGCCTGGCGATCAGCCTACGAGGCTGGTATTTTCACAGAATTCATGGAGCAGCGCGCACCCGGTCACACCGTCCTTGATGACAAAATTTACAGGTACGGTTTTCGCGATTTCAACTCGAAGATTCAAGAACATCTAAAAAGATTGGATTTCTACGATGACCCAGAGACTCTCGAGAAGCGCGAAGAACTGAAGGCGATGGGTATTGCGACCGATGCCCTGATTGCTTTTGCGCATCGGTATGCAGCCAAGGTCATGCAGCTGAGTAAGAAAGCTAGATCTCCAACCCGTAGAAAGGAGCTGAAGGCAATTGCAGAAATATGCCAGTGGGTACCGGCTCATGCCCCTCGCACGTTCTGGGAGGCCTTGCAGTATTACTGGTTTGTGCATCTCGGTGTGGTTACCGAGTTCAATACCTGGGATTCCTTCAACCCGGGACGTCTCGATCAGCATCTTTATCCATTCTACAAGCGCGATATCGCCCGCGGTATTTTGAGCAAAGAGCGGGCTCGGGAATTGCTCCAGGCATTCTGGATAAAATTCAACAACCAACCCGCGCCACCGAAAGTCGGCGTGACCGCGCAAGAGAGTAACACTTATACAGATTTTTGTCTGATTAATCTTGGCGGTCTGAAGCCTGATGGTTCGAATGCAGTGAATGAACTCTCCTATCTGATTCTTGATGTGATCGAAGAAATGCGCATTCTGCAACCCAGTTCTATGGTTCAAATGAGCCATAAGAATCCTGACGAGTTTCTTGAACGAGCCCTTAGGATCGTCAGAACTGGTTTCGGACAGCCTTCGATTTTCAACACCGACGAAATCATTAAAGAGATGCTCAGGCAAGGTAAATCAGTCGTTGATGCGCGCGCGGGCGGAGCAAGTGGTTGTGTGGAAACCGGCGCCTTTGGCAAGGAAAGCTATATTCTCACTGGCTATTTCAATCTCGTGAAAATCCTTGAAGTAACGTTGAATAACGGTAAAGATCCGTTGACTAACGATCTGATCGGGTTGAAAACTGGCAACCCGTCGGGGTTTAAAACATTCCGAGAGCTATTCTCTGCCTATACCAAGCAGCTCAACCGTTTTGTTGATATCAAAATCAAAGGCAACGTCATGATTGAGCGCATATACGCCAAGTATATGCCGTCTGTTTTCCTGTCAATATTAATTGACGATTGTATCGCGAAAGGCAGAGATTATCATAATGGCGGCGCCCGCTATAACACTTCATATATACAGGGAGTCGGAATGGGCAGCATCACTGACTCTTTGACCGCGATTAAATACCATGTTTATGATGGAAATGACATTTCTTGGTCACGTCTGTTAAGGGCAATGCGCAATAACTACCGGAATCATGAAGCACTACGTAGTATGCTGTGGGATGATACGCCTAAATACGGAAATGATGATGATTATGCAGATGATATCTTAAAGCAGGTATTTGAAATTTTCTTCAATGCGGTTGATGGTAGACTGAATACCAAGGGCGGTCACTTCCGGATAAATCTGCTACCCACAACCGTGCACGTGTATTTTGGCAGTAAGGTCGGCGCTACACCTGACGGCAGGCGCGCTCGCACACCGCTATCCGAAGGCATCTCTCCGGTGCAGGGTACGGACAAGAATGGTCCGACGTCGGTTATCAAATCCGCGGCAAAGATAGATCATGTCCGCACGGGCGGTACGCTGCTGAATCAGAAATTCACGCCCCAGTTGCTCGCTGACGAAGAAGGGATAAGGAAGCTGGCGGCTCTAATCCGTGCCTATTTTAGCATGGATGGCCATCATATTCAGTTCAATGTAGTAACCGCTGAGACGTTAAGAAAGGCCCAGAAAGATCCCCGGCAGTACCGAGATTTAATAGTACGTGTCGCCGGCTACAGTGATTACTTTATCGACCTTGGCAAGGATTTGCAGGATGAAATAATCCGCCGCACTGAACAGGGAAGGTGTTGAGCATCCTCCGGACTTTAGTGTAACTGTATATGATATCGTCAGTATAAAAAGGAGGATCTTATGATATTGCTGTTGTTTGTAGTATCATTCGACCCGTTTTACTTCATCCATTACTCTGATCCTCAAATCGGCCGTAATGTCGCGGCGCAACCTAATCTTGAAATAGCGGTGAGTCAAATAAGTAGCATGCAGCCGACTCCGCATTTTATTGTTATTGCCGGAGATATGGGCAACAATCCTGGGAGTCCACCGCTCGTGCTGGAACAGTGGGAAATCTGTGATAGTCTCTTTGACCTGCTCGCAATGCCGAAATATTACATACCGGGGAACAATGATATCGGGTACGAGGACGAAGGTTGTTGGACACCGGCAATGCTGCAGTTTTACTGTGATTTCTGGGGTCCTGATTACTATTCGTTTGATGCTGATTCCTGCCATTTCCTCGCGCTCAATTCGACACTGCTCGACACGTATAGTCCTCATGCTTGTTATCCATATTCACTGGAACAGGACAGCTTCATCAACTGGGATTTGCAGAGTTTAACAGGTCAGGAATATAAGCATCTCTTTTTCTTATTTCACTTTCCGCTATACCTTATTTCACCCAATGATCCGAACGGTCATACGTCGGTTGATCAGCCACGTCGTGACACAATTCTACAGTATCTGATGGATTACAATGTCACATCAGTGTTTACTGGACACTGGCACTTTGACTATATGAATTTCTATTGGCCATCCTTATTGCAGACCGGTATCGCGACATGTAAGACATCTCCTCCGGTTGGCTACCGGGTCGTGAAGGTCTTTGACAACGGGATAGAAACATTCACGATTTATCTGCCCGATCCGATCGACAGTCTACCCTTGGTGAATATAGTCAATGCGGCAATAGATCATGATACCGTTGAAGTGAACGTTCCGGTGTTCTTCACGTGCGTCGTTGATTCAGTCAACTTCCCGAATTGGAGCGATCTATCTTATAAATGGAAATTCGGTGACGGTGATTCCTCTATGACAGCGAACACATCGCATGTATATTCAGATACTGGTCACTATCAAGTAGCTTTTACTGCCTATGAACTACACGACAAGTGTGCTCTGTACCGGTTCAATATGGTCGTAGAAGAAGGTACGTATATTCGTGAAGATACTGTGCGTGATCGTTCTATCGACTACATGCGTGTTTATGCTTATCAGAATGGTGTGGAACTGAATATCGTTGAATCAGGCAATGTGGTACTTGACCTATACCAAGGAGACGGCCGGCGACTGAAGCGAGTCATCGATCGCTACCTGCAAAAAGGAATATACCGAATAGAACTTGAAAGCGATCTTCCTTCCGGTGTATATTTCTTTCGTTTGTCAGCGCGCGGGAAACCGTCGGTGTATAAATATGTTTGTGTTCATTGATATAACAGTGTCAAAATGACTTCTTATCTTCTGTCAATTCAACCACCTTGGGTGAGCTTCCGAGGTGTTATGTTTCTACCGGATACAAAATAAAAGGAGGATAATGTGGCCGAGAGTGTGTATAAGATAGTCGAACTGGTGGGCACCAGCACCGAATCATGGGAAAAGGCGGCAGTGGCCGCGATAGATAAGGCTGCGGCAAGTCTTCGTGATCTGAGGATAGCGGAGGTTTCTAAACTCGATATGCACATCAAGGATGGAAAGATCGAGGCTTATCGCGCAAGGGTCAAACTATCATTCAAGTATGAAGGGGGATACTAGTCTAAATCATGGGGGACAGGCATGTACTTTTGCACTTTCCGTTTGCATGCAAAACCGGCATAAACCTGGTGCAAAAGTGTAAAAGTGCATGCCTGTCCCCATTTTGTTGCTTGACAGCACATATTTGTACACTATAATCTGTTAGGAGTGGAGTGTGAGTAGCTTGATATTCGCGGTCCTTGTTTTGAATAGTATCGGCGGCAAGATTCAGGGAATTGTGAAGGACGAAGATGCAGGTACGCCTATTCCATATGCCAACGTAATCATCTTGGATACTCAACTGGGCACTGCGGTTGATGACGACGGCAGATTTTTCCTTCTTAACGTACCGTCGGGGATGTATACGGTTGAAATATCTCATATGGGCTACCAGACAAAGCGTGTCACGGGTGTGCGTGTTGAGATAAACCAGACTGCCCGTCTAGAGGTAACGCTCAAGCAGTCACCAATTGAGGTTGCTCCGGTCACTGTGATTAGTAAAACGCCCTATGTGAGCAAAGACATGACCGGCACCACCTATATAATCAGGGAGTCCGAGCTTGCGGCACTGCCCATCGATTACGCCATCGAGTTTATTGCCTTTCAACCTTCAGTTGCGCGTCTTGATACGTCATTTCATGTGCGTGGGGGCCGGGCAACTGAGGTTTTATATATGATTGACAACGTTTCGATTATTGACCCCCATAGTGGCAATCCAGTGATAAGCATACCAAAGGGTGTGGTCCATGAAGTCATATTTTTGCCGGGCGGGTATGATGTCGAGTATGGCCGGGCAATGTCCGGCGTGGTCAACCTGATTGCCGAGCGGCCAGCGGACAGAATACGTGCGAAAGTGTACGGTAAAACCGAAACAATCATGCCATTCTATTATGATTTCGGCTATCAGAATTACCAGTCATCTGTTCATCTGCCAGTCTCTGATAGATTTAAGGGTTTTGTTTCATTCGATATGATGCATACCGAGGATTGGAATCCGAGGCTTTTTGTCTTGCCCCATAAACAGCGAGATGATTACACCATTTATGGGAAGTGGTTGTTTACACCATCGGGGAAACTGAAAATGGCGGTGAGCGGCGCAAAATCACGGTCACAATTTGACCGCTATGATACAAAATGGAAATTCAATCTGAACCGCTACCGTTCTGATTTGATTGAGGGCGACCTTCAGGTCATAAATGTGAATTTCCTACCGGATTCACGAAAGCTCTTGAACCTTACGCTCAGCAGGCTGCACGTAAACAAGATTTACGGGGTAAGAGAAAAGGGACAGTATGGTACTTTTGAGGATTTCACTTTTAAAGACTACACAGGGCTCCAATGGCCGGAGTTCAGCGTCAGGAATCCCTTCGGGGCAAACTACTATATTCTGGGCATGATACCTTTTCACGAGTATCCCATAACCAGTGGTGATTTTCCTGAATACCGCAATATGTCGTCGAACGTCATAAACGTGCGTTGCCAGGCGAATATACAAGCCCATCGATATCACGAAATAAAAGCGGGATTTGAATATTCAAGTTTGGGTCTAGGAAATTTCAATCACTTTGTAGCCAGCAAGTACATCTTCTCTGGCGACACAGGCCAGTTCATTGATGAATACAATCGCTATCCGAAAGAGTATTCCATATACCTGCAGGATAACATTGATTATGAAGGACTTTATGCAAAGATCGGCTGCAGATATGATCGCTATGCAATGGATATTGAAGGTATCCCACCGAAGGCGATTCTTTCTCCCAGATGCGGGGTTTCATTCATGGTGACTGAAAAGTTTCTTTTCAGAACTAATATCGGTCTGTATGCTCAACCGCCTTTGTATGATCACGTGTATAGCTATTATAATCTATTACCCATTCCGGATTACGTCGACCAGTATCTGCCGCTTGTTGGTAACCCAAATCTTGGGCCAGAAAAAACTATGAGTTATGAAATCGGTCTACAGGGTATTTTGAACAGAAACCTGGGGACAACCGTCAACATCTTTTACAAAGACGTCTCTAACCTCATTGGCACGCGGTTCATTGCTGCTACGCCCCAGGATCATGTGCGGTATCAGAATATCGAATACGCGAATATCAGAGGTATTGAAACGATCCTGGAATTTAAATACCCGTTATTCACTGGCAGGATATCGTATACCTTGTCATGGGCACGGGGCACGAGTTCGTATGCTGAGGAGGTCTATGACATCTACGATTGGTATGAAAACTATGACACGGTCACATTCTTTGCTGAGGAATACTATCTCAATTTCGACCAGCGTCACAGGGTCTTCGTACAGGGAATGGTGAATCTACCATTGCAGACTAATTTACATCTCTTCGGCTATTTCGGCAGCGGGTTTCCATACACGCCCTGGGGTGAGGAGGGAAAGACCGAAGATCGCAATGTTTTGCGGTTTGAATTCCAGAAACGCCTTGATTGTGTAATCACAAAATCATTTCGAATAGGGAAGACTGCCTTGAATGTAAATCTGGAAGTAATCAATCTTCTCGGTGAAAGATACCAGATCAGGACACATGGTCCGCTGATTGAATACGAGAATATCCATTACATAGATTTCTACCGCCAGTACTACCGACGTATGTATGATATACTGAGCGAGGAATACAGCCCCTCGGCAGATAAGAATCATGATGGACTGGTTACGGCCAAGGAGCAATACGAAGCTTTCATTGATTTCGTTGCCGATTCAGATGATTGGGTCAATGCCTACAGCGCACCGAGAAGAGCGAGGTTTGGGCTATCAATTGCGTTTTAACCGGAGGATATATGGTAATGTTTTGTGGAACAAGGAGGGAACAGGTGATCGTAAGGGGTTTTCCAATGGTAATCATGACGATTATCCTCATGGCATGTTTTGGATGCATGGATCCGGATGAATACAAGCCTGAAGATCCACCACAGAAGACTGATCCTCCTTTAGGTCCCAGCGCGCTGCTGCCATTACAGGACGCGTTGTTTCGCAGTGAATATTATTGCGCGGTGACACTTGACTGGACAACGGTCGATGGCGCACGGGGATATGAATTCCAGGTGGACATGGATTCCAGTTTCACGTCCTCATATCCGTATCAAGGCCAGTTTCCTCCCGCCTCATTTTCGGCAGTTTGCTTTCCACCGGTCACCACCTATTTCTTCAGGGTCCGCGCCTACAGCGACGCGTGGACCTGGTATACGGATTGGTCAGAAGTGAGAAGGTTCCATGTGATGCCGGTCGAGGATGATACGATATTTCTAGTAAATTGAGGTTATGATGTTATTCTTAGTATATCTGACATCCATATTCTCTTGGGCAGGAAATGATTCTGTTGTGCCGGTGAGTGAATGGATTTGTGATACCACCCGCAGTCAGAAAATCCCCGCTGTCATATCCACGGGCCGTGATACCGCACTCGGTGATGTGATTTTCGAAATGGACGTCGAGACGCCGACCGGTGACAATCAGCTACTCGGAGTTGAGTTCGACGGTACTTACTTTTATGTTACCGGCGGTGCCGGTGGTGCCGACCCAAATAAGGTCTATGTAATTGATACAACCGGGAACGTAGTGTTGGCTCTGGACCAGCCGGATATTCCTGATTATTGGGGGTGGCGCGATCTGGCTTGGGATGGGGTGTATACGGGCGCAGACAGAATTGACACCCTCTATGGCAGCTGCGGTCAAGTAGTGCATAAATTCGGCATTAGCTTTGCGGATAGTACGCTCCAGCACTATGGTTCTTTTTTGGGCCCATGTTATCCTCTGAATCGCGCACTTGCTTACATGGAAGACAGCGCCTGGTTTTTCACGAGCAACGGCCAGGATTCAAACTACAACTACAAGTTCAGTAAAACGAACATGCGCATCGACTCTTGTTTCAACAACCTCTATATGTACGGTGCGGCTTATGATACCGATCTATTAGAAGGTGGATCCGTCTGGTGGCACAGCCAGGAAGCCACGCCGACACCTTTTTATTGTCTTGTTGCAGAAATGGATGCGCTAAGCATGAATTTCACCGGTGTTGTTTTCTACTTTTCACCAACGATAATTACCAGCGGTATAGCCGGAGGTCTTTGTTTTTATGAGGGTTTCAGAGGAATGGATGTACTTTTTGCCTTGGTTCAGGGGAATCCTTCAGATATAATAGTCGGTATTTTTGTAAGATACCATGCACCTGGTGTTGCAGAAGAGTCCAGCATGAAAGCCATCAACACAAGAGGTATGACCTCATGTTTTCCAAATCCAACCAGAGGGCGTACCGCAATTTCATATACTACAATTGCGGCAGCTCAAGTTTCACTCCAGATCTATGACAAGACAGGTTGTTTGGTCAAAACATTGGTCAATAACGAATCGAAAATGGGCAATGAGACTGTTCATTGGGACGGGGAAGACAGTCAGGGTAGAAGGCTGCCCAACGGCGTGTACTTTGTAAGATTTGAAACGCAGGGATACGGAGAAACCGACAACATTATACTAATACGCTAAGTTGGGGACAGGCATAAACTTTTAAACTTTCCATTTACATGTTGTACATGTTGGCCTTACAGTAGACCGGTGCAGAAGTTTAAAAGTTTATGCCTGTCCCCATTATTTGGCCATTATTTGGCATGAGGTGCTCTGCGCCTGTTTTCCGTCACTCTGTTTCGTCCCCCGGATTTTGCTTTATAGAGCGCTTGATCTGCGAATTTCAGTATCACCAAAGAATCTTTCATGTCTTTGTGAAACTGAGCTAGACCAATACTGCAAGTCACGTGGAATACCGCCTCACCATCAGCTGAAAATACCACCCCGGCTATTTCCTCACATAGAATCTTCGCCAAATCCCTGGCACCCGGTGCCGTAGTATTCGGTAGCGCCACGCAAAATTCATCTCCACCATAGCGCGCAGCGATATCTGTGGAGCGTACATGCTTTTTAATCAGTGCGGCGATCGTTGAGAGAACACGATCGCCGATAAGATGACCGTATGTGTCATTTACCCGCTTGAAGTCATCGAGATCAAGTATCATGACACTCAGCGGAGAGTTAAGCCGGTTTGCCTGTTTGATCTCACGTGATAACTGATCCGTAAAGTGACGGTGATTGTTCAAACCGGTCAATGCATCGGTTCGAGCAAGCAGCTCTAATTCTTTCTGCTTTTCTTCAAGGTCTTTACGGTGAGTATTCAATTCATCAACCATCTGGTTGAACGTATTCGCTAGCTCTCCGATCTCATTCTTTGAATGAATATCTACTTTGAATGTAAAATTCCTATTCGCTACCTGCCGGACACCATGAGTAAGCTTGGCTATGGAGCGAGTTATGTAGCGCGAAATCAGGAAAGCTAGGAGCACGGCAAAGCAGAGGGACAAAGCCCCGACGAAAATCGAGAGTCTTCTCATTCGCCCCAGACTCCGGTAGACCGCCTCGTAGGGTTGTTGGATAAAGACAGCCCAGGAGAGTTCGGGCAGGCTGATTAGTGCGCCAAGCATTTTCCCTTTATCTTCGTCAGTATAATTATATGTAGCAACAAAGGTGCTGCTGAGGACATCTTCTAAACGGGAATCGTCTGCTATGAATCCTTGGTACAAAACAGATTTCAAGAATTCCTGTCTCGATTCTTCTAAAGGAAGTACAACATTTCCCGTTCTGTCAAATACCGATACTAAGTTTTCTGCGCCAAGCCGTGATAATGAAATATCTTTTATGTAAGTGGAGATATCGGAAATGTCGATTTCAGTATATAGAAATGCAAAGATTTCATCCCTGCGCCACCAAGGAATAAGAATGCCCACTCTGGCAGTATCTCCAGCTTCCCCAACTGGACCGAGATATCTACCTTTTTCGATTGCAGTTTGACATACTTCCTTAGGAAGCAGATCAGGAATGACAACCGCACTTGATGATACGATGTCCTGTTTTTTACCTTTTCTATCAAAAACCGCAATAAAATCTACCGATTCGAGCACCATGATCGCCTTTGCCAATTCAACCTTATCTGCGAGCGAAATACCCGGGCTGCTGAAGATGTTGATTATCTGCTTTAAAGCATTCTCAAAGTCCTCAATCTCATTGGATACCCGGTAAGCCACGTTTTCGGCAACAGAAACCGCATATTCCCGGGCCGAATTTTTAAGAACATCGGCATTGACGTTCAAGAGCGCGTAGGTTATGCTCAAAACAGCAACAACGGCTATTACAATAGTTGCTATCGCTATTTCCTGGAAGGTCGTTCGCCTCCTAATCATTTATTGGTTCCTTCCTGAAGAGCGTGTCTTTTGTCAATTGGGAATCCTGTATTAAATAATAAATTCAGAACGTATGCATGTTTTAGCATTTTTCGCTTCACCATCATCATCGGCATAAGAGCAGAATACGGATTCATAGTTAATTTCATTCTTTAAAATAATAGCGGGCACCGATCCCGCCTTCCATGCCAAATTTGGTTTCGGGTACCAGATCAACCACTGGATGAAGCTCAGCATAGAGGCCGAACTGCCCACAAATGTATTCAATACCAGCACCGAATCTGATTCCGAACGTGAACTGCTCCTCTTCTGGTTCTGTCCTTATCTTCAACCGACTACCAACTCCCAGGTATGGATATAAGTTATGTTTCCTTATCCACTCCGGGAAATAAGAAAGATAATCAACGGCGATATGGATTCTCTTTCCAGGAAAAGACCAGCCGATTTCCAAGTCGATAGCGTGTTTTCCGGCTATCCGTTTATTAAGAGTTATTCCAGTTGGCTCGCCGATGATTACCCCGAGCCCGAATCCAGCCGGTACACCAGCACTGGTGTTTTGGTCAACGACCACGCCCTCGTTTTTGTCCCGTGCCGTTTTTTCACTTGGGGCCGAGGCCTCGGTCTGATAAGCAACAATAAGATTCTCTAGCTTTTCGTCGACTACTGTCTTGCTGCTCAGCGAATTCGGTTCCCCCCCGTTGGTTGGTATGCTCATAACAGAATCATTC
>JBAUFP010000397.1:0-6597 GCA_049679205.1 bacterium
CGATAATATACGGATTCGGCACCACCTTGACATTCAAATCCAACGTCGTATCCGCTAAAAAGATACCCGGCGTACCCGTAATCCGCACCTCACCATAAATCGACGGCGGTAAATAATCACGATTCGCGCGGATGATCCAGGTTTCGCCATCAGCGGGTAAAATCGTATCAAGAACCCACAAGCCGTTGCGCAAACCAATGATCCCGCCATTAAGATATAAGTAGCGGGTACGTTCAATAGTCGGACCTTGTGTCTGCAGCGTATCATGTGATTGTTTTGCCCATGCCACACCGAGATTACCATACCAAGTAAAGCACCAACCCGCACCTAAATGACGTGTCGATGGCGTATTCTGGTACTGCTGGTACGGGATCTCCTCACCGGTCACCAGATCCGTGACCACAACCGTATTCACGGGACCACCCGCATTCCTCGGATGCCAGACGACCTCGTAATCATTACCACGCCATGCCCACATACCATGGTCGTACAGTGTATCAGTACTATCCTCGGCCGCGGGTAATGGCACGCCAATTCCCAAAACCAGGAAATTCGTCGGATAAGTGCCGGATGCAGATTCTATCGTGTCAAAAACAGGGAACACGGCCGGTAACTCAGGTGTACCAATATCCGGATTGATGAACATACCGTTCACCGGCGGTACCACCTCATGCGGCACATAACCCGCACCGATCGTCACCACATAACTGATCGTATCCAAGACACCGGCACCATCCTTCAATAACGCCGTATAACGAGCACCCGTATACGGAATCTCAACATTGTTCTCATCCACATAGAACACGGTCGCCGTATCCGGACCTAAATACTCGATGTAAAGCGCATATCCAGGATCGATCTCCTGCGGATAGGCCACCGCAGCACTCACTAACTCTGCAATCTGATCATGACCCGATATATACTCAACCACCGGCTCACCCGGCGCCACATAGTTCGCCGGATCACGACGCGGACGCACACTGTCGCCACCCAAACCACTCTCAAACCAGATCGCAGTCGGGAACGTATCAGGACCTTCTATCGTCTTCACAAAGTTGTAATCAAACGAAGTCACCGCGTAATAATACGGGAAACCATTACGCACATCATCATCCGTGAACATATGAAATACACCACTGTCAGTCGCGCGTAGTCGGATCGAATCCGGTCGCGTAGTATCCTCAAACACAAATCCATTGGCAAGATCACAACTCGTCAACAATTCCCAACTACCGGTCTGACCACTCAAACTCTTCCACACCCGGTAACCCTCGAAATCATACTGACGGTACCACGGGTCGTACAATGCCGAGGCAGGATTAGTGCCGACAACACTGTAGTAAGGGTCCGGCGTGGTTTCCGCGACATTGTCCCAGACTAACGTGATCCGCGTATCACCCGGCAACATCGTCACATCGGGTGGCGGCGGCGGTCCCGGTAATAACCAGTTCTGATCAAAAATGAACTGGGCCGTACCATCAACCTCGACAAGCGCCGAGTCGGGCCTCACATATCTATCAAGCCAGTTGGCAAGCACAATACCAACCAGCACGATCGCGGTCGAATCCGGTTCAAGATCAAACGGACCACTGCACTGCAGAAAACGCTGGTCATCTGGGGTAGGCGGCACCGTATCATATGGCTCATACACGCCGGTGACGAAGTTATAGCCAGCCAGTGTCATGTAGCGTTCCCGGTCTAGCCCAGGTTCGACATTCAGGGTGAATCTCTTGAACGCGGTCATGCCCAGCTGCGGGATCTCAGAAGGATCACGCCAGTCCGGCGTCCCGTCAAGGTCTACATCCCACTGCGCCGGCGGCACATTATTCGCAAAGTATACGCTATCCCGCTCAAACTCATCCGGTATACCATCATTATCCTTGTCTTCACCTGGTTCCAGATCCCAGGGGCTCTGTAAGTAGTCATAACCGATCGTACCTGGAGACCAGGGTGGTGTACCCGGCTCCTCAACCTCCTGCCACTGATAGCCAAGATTGTCAATGTAGGTCGAGTCACCGTCGATCAGATACCACTGGCCGACAATGCCAGATATGCGGTCATTAGCCGATGTAGGTGCTTCATTGCCTATATCGTTATCCGCACAGACACCGAAATAGCACTCCTTTAGTGTATCCTCAGTAGTATTCCTACATTCGAAGCGTAGAAAGATGATGTCCTGGGTAGTGCTTAGATTCCATGTGTATACTGATTGATAGACCTCGAGACCGATCGGCCGGGTGTCGCCCGGCGTATGATACTGGATATCACCATCATTATACACACACCAGGAATCCTGATGGGACCTGGGACTAACTGGTGCCATAGGCAGATTAGTAGGTTCATAGGGAGGCCAGCTTGTCGGGTACATATAGATAATCGCTTGTGGATCGCTCACGCTCCAACCCATACGGCCCGGCGCGTATTCACGTTCGGCGCCGCCCGGGCCATAACCGATTGAAACCAGACTATCACCGTTATCGTCAACAGTTCCAAACCATGTACCCGCGCCAAAAACATAGGTATGATTCGTACCCTTGGGCCACCACAAACCTGCCTGTTGAGTCTCAGTCTGCCCAAACTTACCGTAGTTAGAAACACACATCTCAATCTGATTGACATTATGACGCAGTATCTGAAATTCGCGACCGGATACTGTACTGGTTGCATTTCGTGCCCAGAGACACGTTACTAATAACAACACCACAATGTACTTCTTCATAACTCCTCCTTTTTGACTATGAAAAAAGACCGCCAAAGAATATGATAACCTTCTCAGGTGACTCAAGAACGAGATTTTTGTTCTCACCAATCCTCTGGCGGCCGTTTATTTCCATTTCTACGCTCTTTAAATGCAGTGTAATCCTGCTGCACATGGACCGTTCCTTGTACGCTAGATTATACTATGTATTTGTGAAAAATTTGTGAAATCTAAGGACTAATCGATAGTATTGGACTTAATTAGTGATTTATACAATTCTATTGTTTCTTTTTGGGGTTCAACCTTCATTTCTTTCTTCAATATTTTACTGAATTTCACAAAATCCGATTTAATATCACGGTCCCGACCCAATCTTCCCAAGATTTCCATGTACTGTCGATGATATCGATCGTCAAGGAAGTTGAATGAAAGGAGTTTCTCAACCAGCACGGCTGCTTCCGGATATTTGGCCTTTCGAAAATACAATCGTGCCAACTCAGCCAAACACTCCTCATAACGGCCCCCGTAATAACGCCGCAAGTCATCTACCCAGCCCTCATACCAACCTATGGCAAAACCGTCTCCGTACAGATCAACGGCTCTCCGCAGAATGCTTTCCTTCTTGTCTTCGCTCGAATATTTGCGTGCCAGCTCGTATAGATCATCGAATTCATTAACATCTAACCAAACAGAAATGCCGGGTGAGATTTGATACACCCCCTTGACCGAATTCACTAGTTCAGCTTTTACGCCATGTTCTGACTTGGCAATCTCTCTTATGTGCTGTATTGCTTTACGCAAGCTATCACTACCTTTCCTATAGGACGCATTAGGCCAGAGTTTGTCGACCAGCAAATCGCCGCTGGTTCTCTCACCTTTGCGTAACACCAGATAGAAAAACAGTTTCTTCGCTTTGATGGTTTTCCATACATCATCCTCGATTACCCGGTCATCGATTGTGATTTTGGGTACTCCGAACAAGTGTGCCTCGATCCAATGAACATCAATTCCTGATTTTTTTATTATTCCCATTACATACCTTTTCTCAATATCTTGCTCGCGGATTGCCTGGATCATCCATTTTTCGCGCTGCAATTCCCTCACCAGTGGGAATTCATAGCCTTTACGGCTACTTATTTCCACTGCTTCAGTTAGCATTTCATGACTCCTGCCGACGTCTCTCTTTTGATAGAGCAGCTTACTCAACTCAATACTCACCAAAAAGCGTTGAAAAATCTCACCATATTTCTTGGCGAGTCGCAGAGCCGTCAATAACATATCTTCTGCTTTTCCTATTCTGTCCTGCGCACTCTGCAGTTTGGCTATTGTCAAATATATTGGTATCGAATCAGCATCATCACGAACTTTCTTGTGTGTCCAGATCGTAGACACGTTTTTCTCCGCATTAACGTAGTCACGATCCGCGATATTGATCCGACACATTTCAGTCGTTGCCGAGACTATTAACCGTTCCACCCCGAGTTGCTCATAAACCTGCAAAGATTTATTGATTAACTGCCGTGCCTTTTTGGGGTTCCCAGTCTCCAGGTAGAACAAAGCATAACCATGCCAGATGGTCGCCAGAGACCACAAATCGTTGTATGGACTACAGGTCTGGATGCCCAAATCCAATATCGATTTTGCCTTACGGTTGTACCCAAGCAAAATACCATATCGGGCAGCATTATAAAATCCTGCACCGCATCCTGGAGAGAAGTGTTTCTCAAGAATCGGTATTATTGCCGACAGTTTCGCATACGCTTCCTTCAAATTCCCTGTCTTCCACTCACTCCACGCCCAGTTGTTCAGGATACTCGCTTCGATTTCTCGATACCCGCTTCTCTGAGCGATCATCAATGCCTTGCTAAAGTATGTGATTGCCTTAATTAGATGCTTACCTCCGATCATGTTATGCAAAGAACCAAGGGAATTGAGTATCGCCGCTCTCGTGAGATTGGCACTACGCGGACAAACAGCAAGAGCATTCTTGTAGTAACGCATTGCGGTTACACGTTTACCTAACGTGCTGTAAATGCCGCCCAAAGCGTACAACGCATCGGCGCGTTTACGCTTCGTCCCGGATTGTTGCTTCAGAATTCTGTATGCTTTAACACAGCTACGACGAGCATCTTGGAGACGTCCGGTGAGCGTAAGCGCCTGGGAAAAGATAACCAGCAAATTAGGATCTCGATCACGGACAACGCTTGGGATTTGTTCGATATATTTGCACAGCGCCGCACTCCTGCCTTGACCGATGAAGGCGGCACCGGTCCTACCTATAATAGCACACATCTTCTTGTGTACATTGGCTTGCGAATAGAATTTTAGGCTTTCATCGTATTCATGCCTCACGGCAAGGTAATTTCCTGCTCGCAAGTACAACCTTCTCCTCCTCCCCATGTCGGTAAGCTTGCTGGACAGAAAATCCCGAAAGAGATTGTGGAGCCGATAACCATGTTCAGGGATCCGGACGATGAATGCATTACGCTTTGTCAAATCAGATAATAAACGGGCCGCGTTTTTGCGTCCGGTAACGGCATCACACAAACCTGGGCTCAGCCATTCGAAAACCGAACAATCCAGAAGAAAATCGCGTACGCGCGCCGGTTCCTGAAAAAAAATTTCCTGCGCGAAGTAGTTGAACAAACTGACCTGTGACTGCAAGTAGTTGCTTATGACCATTCGGGTATGTTCTGATGACCTGATTCCTTCCAAATAGTTTGATGATTGCAGCATCAAGCGTAGACTCACTGGCCAACCTTCTGAATACTTCTCGACCCGCTGAAGATCTTTGTCCCTCAGTGTAATTGAATACAGGCTTCTGAAGAGACGACGGATTTCTTCTTTCGTGAATCTCAGCTGATCACTGCCCAGTTCAAGAAATTCATCCCGAGCAATCATTTTTAAGAATGAAACATCAGGTTTGGAGCGTGAGGTGATCATGAAATGTAGGTTTGCAGGCATATGATTGAAAATGTAGTCGATTATCCTATCGATGGCACTCGAGGGATGCAAGGCGTGATAATCCTCCAGAACAACGCAAATATCCTTCGGTATGTCCTCCACGATCTCATTAATGAAAGTGCCAGCGATGATCTCCAAATACCGTTGTGGATCATTGAAGAGATGCTGTAAACCTTTAACCTTGCTGCCGAATTGAGGATTGAATCGCCTTATGCCTGCGATCAGATAGGAAAAGAAAACCACGGGTTCGGCATCGGTTTTCTCGAGATGATAATAGACCACGGGAATCTTGTTTTCCGAGAAGAAATGAGACAAAAGGGTTGTTTTACCATACCCTGCTCCGGCGCAGAGTAGAATGACCTTCTTTTCCAGATTCTTTGCAATGCAATTGAGCAGGCGCCGGCGCCGAAGTGTCTTGGTCTTGATTTCCGGGGGCTGTAGCTTATTAAGCAGTATTATACCTGGTTCTTTCCCTTCCATAACAAAATTATAACCACCGACTCATAGGTGTCAAGGTGACCCCTTGAGATTCCCAAATAGTGAATTAACTTCTCAGAACTCTCCTCGTATTGACAGTTGGAAGACAGGACACTATAATACAAAAATGAGAGTCGACATAGCAATCCCCCGTACAAAAGTTGATTATTTCACTTATGACACAGAAGACAATCTAGAACCCGGCGATCTTGTCGCGGTACCGCTCCGAAACAAAGACAAATATGGAATTGTCATCAATAAGAATTCAAAACGGGATGTTGCGGGCATCAAAAAAGTCAAAGAATTAGTCGAAACAGAATTCGTCCCGGGTAAAATGCTGGAGCTTTACCAATGGATGTCCGCTTATTATTATTCCCCTCTGGGCGAGGTATTGAAATTAGCCCTACCGTCGAAAATATTGAAGAAATACGATCATATTGAAAAACACGCCCGTGTAC
>JBAUFP010000398.1:0-1750 GCA_049679205.1 bacterium
GCTTCAAGGACTTTGATCGCCAACGAATTCCTAAGTGCAAGCGCCATCCGGCTTTTCGGATATATATACAACTCATAGGTCTTTTCTTCAGAAACAAGAGTGAGCGGCGTGACTCTTAATTCAAACAAACCAACATCCTGGTAGGCACCCAGAATGCCCTTGCCAATTGTATTTCCATTCCTGGATAGAACGAAATTCCCCTTTGATATCTTTAGCTTCAAGGGACCAATTGCTTTTTTCAACTCCTGCTTGACTCTTACCTCAACACTCAGATCCGAATTAGCGTTCTTCACATGCTTATCGAGACCAAGGGAATCAACGACCTTATGGGCCAGATTGACACTCAACAAACTGGAAATCACCCGTTGGGTCACTGAGCCGATCTGTATGGATGGCGTTTCGGCAGCTCCAGTAGAGAAAAAGCCATCAACCGCACGCTCTCGCGAAACACCAAGATCAAACGTAGCCTTGTACATGGGCGTGAAAGGACGCAGGAATTGTGCAAGTACGATACCTAGGAAAATAGGGATGGCGATGTAGATGAAAAGCTTGCGACGACGGAGGAACACGTTCATTAACTCACGAATGTCTATCGTGTCGTCGGACGCCTTGCGAGCACTGTTCACAACATTGTGGGTTTTCTTCATATCATCCACGGTTGCGTTTCCTTATAGCTCCTACGGAGCGGTACGGCATCTTCTTCCCAGATGCGGTCTTCGGCGCCTTACGGCGCGGTGAAGCACTGCGTGCGGCAACTTCGTCCTGCAAGAAACGCACCGATTTCATAAGTCGTAGTAGAAGAATTCGAACTCTAATCACTCTGTTCATATAACGTTTGTACGTTTGAGCATCGATATATTGATTATTCTTTGCTTCAATCATGTGGTTTTCTGTTTCATCATTAGAGGTTACTGCAATTTCATAGAATCGATGTTTCTCTTTGAGAGATGATTTCCTAAAACCTTCCGCGATCTGTGATGGCACGGAACGTGACGAGCGAATTATCTGATCACCCAATTTGTATCGCTCGTACTTCGGAAAATGCAGCACGAGTTTAGTGGAAATATCCTTTGCCAATTCACTAGAAACTTGCCACACAATTAAATCCTTAAAGCTTTTCAGTTTACTCAATGAAAACTACCCGCCATGTCCCATACCGCGCGAAGCGCCAAAACCGAACGAAGTTCAACAAACCGCCGAATTCTGCTGATCCTTCAATGACTTCAGTATCGCATGTCTTCAGTGACAACATGACTTCAGCCCGCTTTAGGCGGACGTGGTTCCAGAATAATGTGGCTTCAGCGAAGCGTGAATGCAGCACGGAGTGCGTGATCATTCAGAGAGTCTGTCATATGTAATGTAGAGATTTAGTAGGGTTGCGGCGAGGGTGAGGGTAGAGAGAACAGTACTCCACTTGAAAGTAAATTTCCTGGGCACGTAGATCCAATCGCCGGATTTTAGTTCGTAGTTATATGCAATCTCCCCTTGACTCAATATTCGATCCACGTTGACGATTTGAACGCTCTTTGCTGATGCACCAGCCGTCTGAAACCTGACAACCCTGACGTTACCGAGATTCGCTGCCGGCGCCGGACCGCCCGCAAGAGCTATATAATCTGTGATCCGTAGCCCTCGTTGGTATTCAACTGCTCCCTGCCTTGCAACTTCACCGAATACAGAAACGTATGGTAAAGTGGGGCTCTGTAAAATGATAGAGACAACCGGATGGATGAAATATTTTTCCAATCGC
>JBAUFP010000399.1:0-9893 GCA_049679205.1 bacterium
AGTCAAGATGGTTGATGGCACGGCAATTCGGTCACGACAAGAATTAGTACGTGGTGTATCGATCAATTCCCGGGTGGCGAAACCAGGTGAATTGTTCTTTGCCTTGAAGGGCAATCGTACTGATGGCCACAAGTATGTAGATGATGCCTTACGGCATGGCGCGCTTGCCGCGGTCGTTCAGCAAACCCGCTCAATTCCTGAAGAAATTCAGGTTCGGGATACGCTCTTCGCCCTCGGTGAGCTCGCGCGTAATTACCGTAGTCATTTCAGCATAAAGACGATTGGTATAACCGGAACGAACGGGAAGACTACCGTGAAAAATCTGGTCGCTGCAATTTTAAGCAGAAGTAACAGGGTCGTGTCTACGAACAAGAATTACAATTCACTCATTGGTTTACCGCTAACAATCTTAAGGATATCGGGTAGCGAAGATTACCTGGTTCTTGAAATGGGCACAAATGCACCAGGTGAAATAAAACGGTTATGTGATATTGCCCAGCCCGATATTGGGGTGATCACAAATGTCGGACCGGGACATCTTGAGGGACTCAATTCGATCGACGGCATCAGAAAAGAGAAACTGTCGTTGGTCGATGCGCTCCCTGCTGATGGTATCGGGGTGCTCGGTGAAGGGGTAGACCTTTCGGGCCGTGGCAACATCACCAAATTTTCGACTGATATGCTGGAGGCAGTAGAGATAACCGAATGCGGTTCACATTTCTCCTTTGGGGGTAATTCCTTCAGCACTAAATTATTGGGGATCGGTAACGTTTATAACTGCCTGGCAGCCATTTGCCTGGCCTCACGATTGGGTATTGATCACGAAACGCAGCGCACAGCAATTGCGGAAGTAAAGCCAGAGCCGGGACGCATGGAACCTCTATTGATGGATAAGGTTTTGGTTATTGATGATACTTATAACGCAAATCCGGTTTCCGTGAAGGCGGCGATAGATTTTGTGGCGAAATCAGGACGGAGAAAAATACTCGTTTTGGGTGATATGCTCGAGTTGGGCGCACAATCTGAAGCCCTACACGGGGAGGTGGGCGCGTACGCGCATAGGTATGCAGATGTGCTGTTAACTCATGGGCACGAAGCGAAACACTATGGTGGACGCCACTTTTCTGAACAGGGTGGATTACTCAGGTATTTAGTCGAAAGCATTTGGGGCGACGAAATTGTGTTGCTCAAGGCTTCACGAGTACTTCGCTTCGAGAGGATCGTCAATGCGTTAGGGAAGTTATTGCGATGAGAATGTCGCGATGGGAAGCATCCGTGTTGGTGGATAGAGAGTGAGATAATATGCTATACTGGCTGTTGTACCCATTGAAAGATTATTTCGGGCCATTGAGGCTCTTTGGTTACATAACGTTTCGCAGTGCTTACGCAGCGGTGTTTGCCATTCTCATCGTGCTCGTTTTTGGCAAGAGGTTTATCGATCTTTTAGCCCGCAGATCGGTTACCCAGAGAGTAAGAATGGAAGTGCCGGATAGTCATCACCTGAAAGAGGGGACACCCTCGATGGGTGGAATCCTGATACTAATTTCGATTCTTCTATCAGCTTTTCTCTTCTGTGATTTGAGTAATACCTATGTGCTCATTCTTTTTAGTGCAACTATTTACTTTGGGCTCTTGGGTTTCTGGGATGATTATGTGAAGATCTACAAGAAAAAACCACGCGGGCTTTCGATAAAGACCAAGCTCATTTTTCAGATAATGTACGGACTGGCATTTGGCTTGTTCCTGTATTTCTTTGGCCCGGAGGGCTACACTACAAAGACTAACCTTATCTTCGTGAAGAACTACGTCATTAGCTTTGGTGTGCTCTATCCTGCTTTTGTTGCTTTGGTCATACTGGGTTCATCAAACGGTGTAAATCTGACCGATGGACTGGATGGCCTTGCGATTGGTTTGATTGGTGTTGCTGCGTTGGCTTATGCGGCACTGGCCTACGCAGCTGGACATGCAGTTATCAGTGATTATTTGAATATCGTTTTTCTGAAAGCGGGTGGTGAAGTAACCGTCTATTGCGCCGCGATTCTTGGCGCGAGTCTTGGGTTCCTTTGGTTCAATTCGTATCCGGCGCAGCTATTCATGGGTGATACCGGTGCATTGAGTCTTGGAGCCATAATTGGCACCGCAGCAATCCTTATCAAACAAGAGATCCTGTTGATATTAGTCGGTGGTGTTTTTGTGATCGAAGTGCTGACCGTCTTGATGCAGGTAATATATTACCGGCATACCGGTGGCAAACGTCTCTTTAAGATGGCTCCCTTACATCATCACTTCGAGCTGAAGGGGCTATTTGAACCAAAAATCGTCGTGCGCTTCTGGATCGTGGGCATAATCTTTTTGATGTTCGCACTTTCAACGTTGAAAATCAGATGATGAGATGAAGATTCTATTACTGGGTTTGGGTCGGGCTAATCTGCCAGTGGCGCGGTATCTCGTGAAGCAGGGCGAGGAGGTTTCTGTCTATGATGAGAATATGCAGAATCTTGGTGAGGATGCTCAGCACATGATCAGAAATGGCCGGTTAAGGCAATACACTGAGGGCTTGTACGACCTTGTTATCACCTCACCCGGCTTCCCGCCGAATCGGCCGATTTGTAAGGACTTGGAAGCAAAAGGTATTCCTATTATCGATGAGATCGATTTTGTGTATCGGAACCTCGAACATCCGAAAATCATTGCCGTGACCGGCACAAACGGTAAGAGTACCACTGCTGCTTTGATAAGTAACATCTTGAATGAGGCGGGAATTGCTAATTTCCTGGGCGGCAATATCGCTCCGGGTAAGCCGTTTTCTCAGGCTCTTTTCGAAGGAACTTGTGCATACTACGTACTGGAGGTTTCTTCCTTCCAGCTGCTGCGTATCGAGCAGTTTCATCCATATATTTCTGTTCTTACCAACCTTAGCATTGATCATCTCAACTGGCACAAAGATATTGATGAATACAAGTCCGCGAAATTGCGTGTGTTCTCTAATCAGGGAAGCAATGATTTCGCGGTTCTGAACTATGATGATGATTGGGTCCGTGGTGTGGCCGGCAGCATACGACCGCGTGTCTTGTTCTTCGGTTACCACACGGAAAGAGGGGTATCGATAAATGGCAAATTCCATTACGATAAGGTTGATCTGTTCTCGAATGATGCACTGCCACTTGCGGGCAACCATAACTTAATGAATATTGCGGCGGCGATCGCCGTATCCAAGATAATAAACATCAGCGATTCAGATATTGAAAAGGGTGTTAGAGCGTTCAAGAGCCTACCGCACCGACTAGAGGAACTCCGCACAATCAAAGGAATAAGGTACATAAACAACTCGATGTGCACAAATGCAACCGCGGCGATTGCTTCTTTCAAGGCAATCGAGGGATCGAAGGTCGTCATTCTCGGTGGTAAGCATAAAGGGGATGAGGGCATGGTTTATTTCGATGTCTTGATAGGAGAGGCAAAGGCGTGCGTCATTCTCGGTGAGAATGTTCGTTTCATTACTGATTATTTCCAAAACCATGGATTCTCTAAATTTGCGGTTGCTCAGGACATGGGGGATGCGGTGAAGAAGGCGCGTGGATTTTCAGAGCCGGGCGACGTCATTATGTTGAATCCAGGATTCGCATCCTTTGATTATTTCGGTAACTTCGAAGAAAGAGGGGAGTCATTCAAAGATGCCGTACAGCAAGATTGATCGCATATTGTTGTTCCTCGTTCTTTGCCTTGTGATACTGGGGGTCGTCTTTGTGTACTCGTCATCTTATTACCGGGCCCTGCGCCAGGGTGAAAATTCAACCTTCTATCTTATTGCGCATTTGAAACGGGTCCTGATCGCGACCGGTTTTCTATTGTTCGGTTTGATTATTCCGTACGAGAAGTTGAAGAAGCTGATATTGCCCCTAATGATACTGATAATCCTAAGTCTGCTAATGACAATATTCATCGGACGCTTGCATTTCGGAGCGAAAAGATCGTTGGCCATCGCTTCGGTTGGTGTGCAAGTCTCCGAATTTGTCAGGATTTGGTTGGTTTTCTTCCTGGCTAACTTCTTTGCCTCTCATCCTCAAACCGCAAACACACGGAGTGGCTTAATAACCATATTAGTGATTTCTTTTTTGGTAATCGTATTGGTAGCAATCCAGCCTTCGATTTCAATGGCGGTTATATGCCTGGCCACACTTATCGCCATGCTGATATACGGATGCGCAAAGGCGAAACTCTTGTTCGCGACGAGCGCCATCAGCGTGACAATACTCGCCGTCTTCATACGAATCTTCCCGCACGCTCAATTCCGAATCGCTAATTTCATTTCCCAGCCCACTTACCAGGTGCGGCAATCATTGATCGCGATCGGCTCAGGCGGGCTTTTTGGGAAAGGTCCTGGTGCTGGTCTGCAGAAGTTCTTGTTCCTGCCCGGGATCCATAACGATTTCATCTTTGCCCATATTGCAGAGGAACTCGGGTTCGTGGGTTGTGTGATTGTGTTCATGTTCTACTGGCAAATCTATTTGCGTGGTTTGTCGGTCTCTACTACGGTTGATGATGAGTTTGCGAGACTGCTTGTCCTGGGATTGAATGCTTCGCTCTTTATCATTTTCCTGGTTCACGTGGGTGTCAGTATAGGACTTGTACCGCCGACCGGAATTCCGCTACCCTTCATCTCGTTTGGCGGCTGGTCGCTTGCGGCCAATCTTTTCGCGATCGGAATCATACTGCAAGCATCACGCCGGAGGGTTTTGTGAATCATGCGACAACAAAGGAAGCAATCCAGGGCCAAGCCAAAATGCCTAGAATCATTGTCGCCGGGATTGGCACAGGTGGTCACTATTTCCCGGCCGTTGTTGTAGCGCAAGCCTTGCAGGAGAGAGAATTTGATGTGATTTTCCTCGCCCGCAGCGGATTTATTGAGGAAAGAGTAGCACACCACTATGGGTTGAGAACGTTTTCCGTTAATGCGCGGCCGTTTTATGGTAAATCACTGATCAGGAAATTCCTTTTCGTATTCTCAATGTTCGTGTCGGTTTACAGACTCTCTGCCCTAACCAGACATACAATCGGTTTGGCATTTGGCGGTTTTGGCGCCGTTCCTTTGATCGTTTCGTGTATGATAAACCGTAGCGTGTACTATATCTTTGAACCGAACCGGGTACCGGGTAGAGCCACAAAGCGGTTCGCTTCTTCTGCAAAA
Organism: bacterium; assembly: GCA_049679205.1. Classification (GTDB taxonomy): domain Bacteria; phylum Hydrothermota; class Tepidihabitantia; order SM23-42; family SM23-42; genus SM23-42. The sequence continues at coordinate 5,189 of JBAUFP010000399.1, forward strand.
AGAGTGTTTCTCGGTCTCCCATCAGTCAATAAGCTGGGCAGCCGAGCAGTTGTGACCGGTATTCCGGTCCGCAAGGAGTTTAAGAAAGCGGCGAGCAGATCTTTCCGTAAGAAGAACGGTAGCACATTGTCGATACTATTTTACGGCGGTAGTCAAGGCGCGCGCCGATTGAATGACCTGGCCCTCGAATCGCAGGAGTTGATGTCGGATCGGTGGCGTTTCACGATAATTTCTGGAACACGTGATCATGAACGCGTAGCACGACTCAAGGGTGTTCATACCAGAGTCTTACCTTTTACCGAAAAGCCCTGGGAAGAAATAAAGCGAGCAGATATAATTGTTTCACGGGCGGGTGCGCTAGCTGGGTACGAGATACTCTGTTTGGGCAAGAAGGTCATTTTCATACCCTTTCCCTACGCAATTGATGACCATCAGTACTTTAATGCAGAATACTTTGCACAAATCGGTGATGCACTATTTTTCACGGAGGAGGACCTTTCGAGCGAAATACTCTCAGCGCGGATTAGCGAGTTAATGAAGCGGAAGCGTGGTAGTACGGGAAAAATAGTCAAAGATGCTGAACAGAAGATTGTTGATTATTTACTGAGTGACTTGGACAATGAAAAGACATAAACATAGAATATTCGGAAAAACTGAGTACCTACATTTCGTAGGTATCGGTGGCATCGGTATGAGCGGTCTGGCAATAATCATGAGGAATCTTGGATTTCGGGTATCCGGTTCTGACCTGCAGCCATCGGAAATAACCCGTCGTTTGAAGCGATTGGGCATTCGTGTCAGATACGGACATAAGAGAACGAATGTGAAAGGAGCCGATGTGGTTGTCTATTCCTCGGCGATACGGCGTGACAATGTGGAAACGATCGAAGCCGAGCAGAAAAATATTCCTTTGATACACCGTGCTGAGTTACTTGCCGAATTGACGCGCATAAAGTCTGCGGTCTGTATCTCGGGCACACACGGGAAGACGACAACAACATCGATCGTAAGCGAAGTGCTGCAGACGGGCGGGCTGGCGCCGACAACGGTGATCGGCGGTATTGTCATCGGCGAGACGCAGGCAAGACTGGGTGCAGGGGATTTTCTGGTTTGTGAAGTGGACGAGTCTGACAAGTCATTTCTGCGTGTCTACCCATCATATGCAATTATCACGAACATCGAAGCTGAACACCTCGACTATTATAGAGATCTGGATGAAATAAAAGAACACTTTGGTTATTTTGCCAATCATGTACCGTTTTGGGGTTGTGTTTTATTAGGTACCGATTCCACCGTGAGTATGGATATCAAGCCACTGATTCGTCGACGGGTAATTCTATACGGTTTGGATAGTGATGTGGATTTACGTGCCGAAGCGCTAGAAAGATTTGATTTTGGCACCTCTTTCAGAGCCCGGTTTCACGGCAAGCCAGTGGGAAGATTCAGAATTAACTTACCGGGAACGCATAATGTAGCCAATGCATTGGCTGCGATCGGCATCGGGTTGGAGTTAGGCATAAGTACGGAGAAAATCAGGGATGGTCTCGGGCATTTTCGAGGCGTCCATCGTCGTATCGAATACATCGGTGGTGTAAAAGGCACCCGGATATTTGATGATTACGGACATCATCCCACCGAGATTGCCGTCACCCTTCAGACGTTGCGCGATTACTTCCCGAACCAGCGTATCATTTCGGTTTTTCAGCCACACCGTTTCACGCGCACCTACCATCTTTTTGACCATTTCGCGATTTCTTTCCTGCATGCTGACGTAGTTATCGTAACCGAGATCTATGCTGCGCACGAGAAGCCGATACCCGGAGTATCCGGGCGTGCCCTGGCAAAACGAATCGCCAGGGAACAGGAATCGGTTCATTTCATGGGCAATTTCGCGCAGATTCTGCGTTTTCTGAAGCGTACAACAAGGCCGGGTGACATAATCATAATACAGGGCGCGGGTGATATCAATGGGATCGCTCCGAGGCTAATCAAGGAGCTGAGATGAGAAATCCTTTTCGCATTACCGGTGGCGTTAGAGTAATGACGGGTGAAAAGCTGTCCCGACACACATCATTTCGTATTGGCGGGGCGGCACAGTACTTCGTCTATGTGCATACGAAAGACGCGTTGCGCAGCGTCTTGAATATTATCACGAAGAATAAGATGCAATATTTCTTGATTGGCGCCGGCACCAATCTGCTAGTTGCGGATGAAGGCTTTAGAGGCGTAGTTTTAAAACTGGGGGGAGTTTTTAAAAGAATTGCTATACGGAATGGCCGCTGCTCTTGCGGCAGTGGTTTGTTGATTGATTATTTCCTTACCGTGGCGGCAAAGAAAGGCTATGGAGGTCTTGAGTTCATGGCCGGTATACCCGGCACCATGGGTGGCGCCGTGAAGGGTAATGCGGGAGCCTTTGGGAGTTCAGTCTCGGATTTTACCGAGAGCGTGGTCATAATGGATGGGTCCGGGATTGAAAGAACCAAGACCAAATCAGAGATTGGATTCTCATATCGTGACTCCCGGATCCGCAACGGGGAGATTATTACTGCTGTTAACCTGCTGATGAAAAAAAAGAAGCACAAGGCGATTCTGTTCAGGATAAATAGAAATTTGATGATTCGAAAAAGAAAACATCCCACAGGCTACTCGGCGGGATCCTTTTTCAAGAATCCGTCCGGTTATGCAGCCGGCAGGCTGATTGAGGATTGTGGGCTAAAGGGATTATCAATAGGTGGTGCGGAAATTAGTGAGAAACACGGCAACTACATAATCAACCGCGGACAGGCTCAAGCAGCTGACGTTATTGCTCTCGCTAGGGTGGTTCAGCAAAGAGTGCGCAAAAAGACCGGGATCAAACTGGAACGGGAGGTGAGGCTATTAAGGTGATTGTTGTGCTGTTGCTGGTGATAGTAATCACAGTTTTTATTTTCGGGTTATTTAAGAGGCGTATTAGGTACATAACCTTGGAGGAAGTGATACCCGAAGGAGAGGTGATTTCAAGAGAAGAGGGGGTTGTTGAATACAAGGGTGTTCAATACATTTTGGGCACCAATGATCTTGATACGAAAATGCATTTGCTCAACAAGTTAAGTTTATTAGGAATTGAGGATACGTTAGTTGTCGACTTGAGTTATCATGGGCAGATCATAATAAGGGATAGACCAGCTCATGATGCATTAAGGAGGAAATGATGGCAAGGAAAGAGAGAATTGTTGGTGTCGATTTGGGAACAACTAAGATTGCTGCGATTATTGCCGAAGTCGAAGATGAAGATTTGAAGATCGTTGGCGTCGGCTCGACACCCTCCAACGGACTCAAACGAGGCGTCATTGTTAATTTGGAGAAGGCCATTGAATCGATTGAGAAGGCGGTCGATGAAGCGTCAAGAATGGCTGGGGTGAAGGTCGATTCGTGCTACGCCGGTATCTCTGGGTCGCACATAGAGAGTATAAACGCACACGCAATGATCGCAACGGCACGGACCGGCGGTGTGGTTACGAAGCGAGACATCGAACGGGTGATTGAACAGGCGAAAGCCATTGCTTTGCCCCTGGATCGGGAAATCATCCACGCGATACCTATTGAATATGTTGTTGACAATGAGAAAGGGATTAAGGATCCGGTGGGCATGAGCGGTGTGAAACTAGAGGCGGAAGTACATATCGTAACTGCCGCCATTACGTCGGCACAAAATATCTATACTGCATTGGAGCGCGCCGGATTGCGCGTCAAAGACCTTGTGCTTCAACCGCTGGCTTCTTCGTATTCAGTTCTCCAACCCGATGAAATAGACCTGGGTGTTTGCCTGCTGGATATTGGCGGCGGTACGACGGACTTGGCGATCTTCTATGACGGAGCAATCAGGTATTCAGAAGTTATCCCCCTGGGCGGAGAGTACATTACGAATGATATCGCGATCGGCCTTCGGACGCCGTATAAGCAAGCCGAGGAGACAAAGAGGAAGAATGCCAGTATCTCCTTGTCCCCTGAAGAAGGAAAAGAAGAGATTAAAGTCCCGGGTATCGGAGGCCGTGAAGATCGTGAAATCACCAAGGAATTGCTTGCCTCGATCGTCACACCCAGGGCAGAAGAGATACTTATGATCACGAACAAGGCAATCAAGCGGAGCGGGTTTTTTGATATTCTGGCCGCGGGTGTAGTAATAACCGGCGGTACGGCACGCTTGCGCGGCATAGATACGCTGGCCGAGGATATCTTTCATCTCCCGGTAAAAATTGGTATCCCGAAGCAAATCGGTGGGCTTACAGACATAGTACAAGACCCGATTTATGCTACAGGTGTAGGTCTAATTCTTTATGGTTTCGAGAAGAAGAACCAAGTACTAATAAGAAGAGGAAAGGGCGTGGGTGTATTTGATGCCCTGAAAAAGAGATTCGAAGATTGGTTCGCCAGGTACTTTTGAAAGGAGGAAGTCTATGTTCGAATTAGTTGAGGATCCAAAATATATCGCCAAGATAAAAATGATCGGTGTGGGTGGTGCGGGCTGTAACACCATCAACTACGCAACGAATTATGGTATACATGGTGTTGAGTGTATTGCGGTGAATACCGATGCCCAGGTACTGAAGTTGAATAAAGCCTCTGAGAAAATACAGGTCGGCACCAATCTCACTCAAGGCCTGGGTGCCGGCGGTGATCCAGAAATCGGCCGGAAGGCAGCTGAGGAATCCAGAGAAAAGATACG
>JBAUFP010000400.1:0-2342 GCA_049679205.1 bacterium
GGTCAAGACAGAGAACTTCTCGCGTAGCCTGCGGTTCACGGTCACACCGCCGGCTAAACCGAGGTATTTAACCCCCGTCTCACGAAGAGCTTTGCCTACCACCTCAACTAGATGCTGCAGCGCAACCTCCTGGAAATTCACTGCGACATCCTTTGTATCATACGATGGATTATCCCTTGTGTAGTAAAGAACCGCGGTCTTTAGACCTGCATAACTGAAATTCATACCTTTTGGTCGGGGAACTGGAAAATCTATTGCCCCTAATGTCCCTGCTTCTGCCTGCTTTTCGATATATGGCCCTCCTGGATAAGGCAGTCCCAGAAGTTTGGCAACCTTGTCAAAAGCTTCGCCGCATGCATAATCGAGTGTTTGCCCGATCGTCTGATAACAGAAAGGTTTTTCAACAAGGACTATTTGCGTGTGGCCACCCGAAACCAACAAAACAAGATACGGGTAGCATAGTGATCCCTCATCGAGTCCTAGCGTATGGATATGACCCTCAAGGTGATTCACCCCGATCAGCGGTTTGTGCAAAGCTATTGAAAGAGCCTTTGCATAGGACAGCCCTACTAGTAACGAGCCCACCAGACCGGGGCCTCTGGTAACGCCGATCAAATCAATATCCTCTAGTCTCTTGCGGGCAACTTCGAGCGCGGCGCGGGTCAAAGGCACAATCACTTTGATATGATTCCTAGCCGCAATTTCCGGCACCACACCACCGAACTTTGTATGAGCAATTTGTGAAGACACAATATTGGCTAACACTTTGTCGTCATCAATGATTCCAATCGCCGTCTCATCGCACGATGTCTCTATGCCAATGGTAACCATACATCATTGTAGCAAATGGAGAAGGAAAATCAAGGCCCTCCGAGGGGAAATCCGAAATCCTAATATCTAAATCCTATTCCGTAAATACTCAAATCTCCGATTTGATTGTATTTACGAGAATCCCCGTAGGGGAAACAAATACGAATATCAAAATTCAAATGACAAAAACGTAATGTATATTCAAGCAGACCGCCTGTTCTATTCTTTATTCTCCGAGCGAGCCCGAGCTTGTCGAGGGCGAGTCGAGAAGTCTCTAGCAGCATGTTCCCCCGCCGACGCGGGATTCTCATTTTTGCGGTCAAGCAAAGCTTTGAGCAAAAATGGAATCGACTACGCTCGAACAGTAATTTCATGTTATTCTTCGAGCTTGTCGAGAAGCGGTTGACGCTGAACGCTTTACGCTCGACGCTCTCCCTACCGTATTTGTCGTTGCAGTAAATTGTAGTTGCCCAATTCATTGGCTTTGTTTGATAAATCAAACAACTACGAGAAACATATACAACTGCCTTCACAGAAATTACGTCAGAGAATCAGGATACCAGAAAACAGACCATCAGAAGACCATAGCTCGATGCACTACGCTTGATGTCTTACGCATGACACTGGTGCTAGGCACATTTGTTAACGAATGACATAGTGACATAATGACTCGAGTGTATCTTCACGATTAGTATTTCGATATCCATAAACGACATACGTAGTTCAAGTAGTTGACTTGTGGCATAATATGAATATGGTTTTGTAGTGATAATATTCTCTCTACTCATTGCGTTAGCACCTGGTGTTTTCCTGGCGTGGTATTTCTACCACCGTGATAGCTATGAACCGGAACCAAAACTCAAAATCGTCAAAATATTTTTTCTCGGTGCGCTGATGGTTGTGCCGGCAGCACTTGCTGAAATGATGCTCGCAAACGTCACAAGAATCAGCACTCAAGGGCTATTCCATATTTTCGTACTATCGTTCCTTATCGTCGCACCAATCGAGGAACTACTCAAGTATTTTGCTGTCCGTAAGTGGATCTACAATTCGCTGGAATTTGACGAGGCAATGGACGGTATCGTTTATACAGTATCTGCCTCGCTCGGCTTCGCGACTGCCGAGAATGTGATCTATGTATTATCACTCGGCATTGAGGCTGGCATAGCGCGCGCATTCCTTGCCGTGCCTGGCCACGCTCTCTTCGGTGCACTCATGGGTTCCTATATTGGCAGAGCTAAGTTCAACCCTATAAAAGAAACAAAACTAATCATTACTGGTATAATCCTTGCGATAATCTGCCATGGCCTATACGACTTCTTAGCCCTTACCCGCAGTGCGTTTTCATCCATGGTAATTCTGCTCCTCGGTATCCTTATCCTATGGACCAGAATACAGTTGAAGAAAGCGAAAAAAGAAAGTCGGCTGCGCGGTGATCATACTGAAAACCAGCAATTAAAAGAGGCACCAGCAAAAGAAGTGGACTAGATGATATGCATTACATTACTATTGACACCAGTTAGATATTCGAT
>JBAUFP010000401.1:0-4416 GCA_049679205.1 bacterium
CCATATGGCAATCAGACATACGGAATCGAAGCGGCCGCGCGGTTCTACTTCAGAAAAAACGCAATCCAGTTATCATTGGGTGAGTCCTGCGTGCTCGCCCTCATACCAAAGGCCCCATCAGTGTTGAATCCATATACTGCGGGAAGAGTACTTACTGATGCGCGAAGTTTTCTCCTGAGCAGTATGAAGAAACGCGGTTTCATTGATGAAATTGCATGCCACATGGCAACGGAAGAGCCCTTGCACCTGGTCGATAAGGAACTGAATTTCGAAGCGCCGCACTTCGTCGACTATATCCTGGCTCGACTGAACGAAGAAAGGCAAGGTGCTGTTCGTATCGTAACAACAATTGACCTCTCTCTCCAAAAGGATCTGCAGAAGTTATTGTCCACGACTCTGGCATCAATGAAAGATTATAACGTAACTCAGGGGGCAATAGTAGTAATGGACCTTAATAAGGGACAGATACTGGCCATGATCGGTGCCCGGGACTATTTCGATGCCAAAGAAGGCCAGGTAAACGGCTGTATCTCGCCAAGGCAGCCTGGTTCGAGTATCAAACCTTTTCTCTACGCACTCGCGATACAGTCTGGGATGAGACTTTCTGACATTCTGCCCGATACCCTGGTTGAGTTCCGGCTTGGCGATGGAACATACTTTGCGCCACGCAATTATGGTCGTCAATACCACGGACCAACACGGATGCGCGAGGCACTGGCATCTTCGTTCAATGTCCCGGCGGTATATCTCATTGAACGACTGGGCGTCAATAGGTTTTATGATTTGCTTAAGCAGGTAGGCTTCAGGTCTCTTGATAAAGGCGCGCACCACTATGGTCTTTCACTCAGCCTCGGTGCCGCCGAAGTTTCGCTCCTTGAGTTGGTGAATGCCTATCGAGTATTCGCGATGAAAGGCTCGCTTGATGAAATTCACGCGATACGTGCCAAATATGACCGACAGGGCAACCAGATCACCATGTCCGAACATACCGCCGAAGTGGTACTGTCTGCAGAAGTTGCTTATCTGATAACCGATATGCTCTCGGACAACGCGGCCCGTTTCAAGGCCTTTAATATTGATAACGCTTTGCACCTGCCCTTTACCTGCGCGGTTAAGACCGGTACCTCAAAAGACTATCGAGATAACTGGTGCGTCGGCTATACTACTGAATACGCGGTCGGCGTCTGGGTAGGCAATTTTACCGGTGCGTCAATGCAGGGTGTATCCGGGATTTCTGGAGCGGCGCCACTCTTTCGCAGCATAATGCTAGAATTACACCGACACAACGATCCTGGAATCTTCAGGTGCCCTACAACTCTTGTTCGCCGGCAAATCTGTGGGCGTTCCGGAAAGATCACTGGGTCTGGGTGCAGCAATCTGATTGAAGAAACCTTTATAGCTGGTAACGAGCCTGTGGACACATGCGATTGGCACGACCTCGTTGTGGAAAATCGGACAGACATAACCCGCAAGGGCCGAAAGGAACGCCTGTCAACGAGAGAAATAGTGATTGCCAGTCCCAGGAATGGCGATATCTATAAGATCGATCCTCAGGTGTCAAAGGAATCACAGCGGATAAAATTCAGGATCGTGGCCGCAGAAGACATACAGACGGTTTTTATGAGGCTCGATGGTAAGCCGCTCACTACTCAGGATTTCCCTTTCGAATACCTCTGGCCACCCTCACCGGGCGAGCATATCTTAGAGGCAATGGAGGATAATGATCACTCATGCAATAGTCTTGTCAAATTTATGGTCAACTGAAAAACACTGGTTGAGAATTAGCTTGAAGCTCTTAGGTTATTATCCATAATATAATGATTTATTATGTATTATTGAACTAAAATATGACGCATAGACCGAGGAGGTTTTATTGATAATTCCAAAACCCGGTGAAACTGGTTTGGTGATCATGCCGCCGGTCGAAATAAGAAATGAAATAAACATGTGGCGCCGTGTGTACCGGGCATATGAAAGCACGGTTACGCCGCACATCACGATCAGTTATCCCTTTGTCCCTATTGATGTCTGGAGCGCCAACCGCCGGGCGATTTTAGATACAACCAGGGACATTCATCCCTTTGATATCAAGCTACGTGAACTAGGTACGTTCGTGCGCGCTGAATCAGTGCTGTGGTTGAAGCCAGAAGATGGCAATAACCTCTCCAGAATGCGCATGAAAATGCAGGAACTATTCGCCAAACATCTTTCGCAATCCTCACTCGCCTATGTACCGCACCTAACCATCGGCTTCTTTGAATCAGTGGAAGAATTACTAAAGGCACGTAGATCCGTGCAAAAACAATTGAAAACTCTGCAGTTCACTGTGGATAAGGTTATATTTGCCGTATTTGAGCTGGAAGGTTGGCGCATTCATGATCATATCGACCTCCAATAGCCTTCGGTTCATTTCTTTATCGGCGTTGAGCTAGCGTGATGAAGAAAATCATGTCGGGTGTAAGCATTGAACTGGTAAAGGGTAATATAACCAACCAAAGGGACTTAACCGCAATTGTAAACGCAGCAAACGCATGGTTAAAGCCGGGGGGAGGAGTAGCCGGCGCAATTCACCGTTCAGCCGGACCTGGTTTGGCCGAGGAGTGCATACCATTGGCTCCTGTCAAATCCGGTAGCGCGGTGATAACGAACGGACACAAATTGCCCAATCAATATATAATTCACTGCCTTGGACCGGTCTACGGCGTGGATGAACCAGCTTCCGAAATTCTGGCCGAGTGCTACCAGAAGGCATTACGGCTGGCGGAAGAGAACAAGATCGCTTCTATTGGCTTTCCTGCCATATCAACTGGTGTTTTTGGTTATCCAATTGAAGCAGCTGCCGAAGTAGCGTTAAAGACGGTCATGCAGATTTCACCTAAATTGCGGCACGTAAAACGTATCCGGTTCGTGCGCTTCAGCAATGAAGCTCTAAAGATCCACGAAACAGAGCTTTCGCTGCTCGTATCCGAAGCAAATAAGAAAGCATCACCCAAAGGGTTCTAACCTTTATCTTTGGTTGGTAATTTGGCAGGGGACTATGCTACTTAATGATAATCAGCATGCTGGGCGGTACGTCGGCCTTGCTGCGGAAAGAGAGCACAGTCACACATCTCTTACGGATGTCAGCGCGCTTGATTCTTGCGTTTATTTCTATCCGTCGCTCATTCTCATTCGTCTTGAGCGGTTCTTCAATCAATTTCCATAAGGGTGCAATATCCGCAATACTCTTTCCTGACACGCTGTCGTCAAGTGAAAACAGATCCATGGCTGCCTTGTTGACGTAAGCTACCTTCAGGTCACCAGATACTACAAAACACGCCTGTTTGATCTCTTCCAAGGTACTCCGGAACTGTTTCTGGATCTCAGCTATCTTTTCTGTCTTCAAATCATTATGCAGTTTTAAATTGTAGATCGCGTCATGGAATGAACGATAAAGATCAAAGAATTCACCACCCTTCTCCAAATCATCGATCCTGAATGCAGTTTCACCTTGGCTTATTGCTTTGAGTGTTTTCGTGATCCGCTGAAAAGGCAACAGCACTACCCTGGGAAAGTAGATAATCAAATATGCCAGGAGCAGAATGGTAATTATGAAGATTGTCACCGTGTTTCTTTGGGCCTTAAACCCATAGCTCACTCCTTCCTCGCTGTGCTTGGCAAGATCGCTTTGGGCTTGAGTAACGATGCGGCCGGCTAAGGTAAGGATTGAATTGGTAGTTTCCCTTAGATCGCCCAATAATCGGGCCTTCTCCGTTGATAACTTGGCAGTCGCAGCAACCGCCAGGATATTAAGGTCTGAAAGCCAGGCCGGCAATGAATCTTCCTGCAGCTTGTTTTTGGCAATCGTCTTCTTCAACTGATCTTCGTAATCCATGAGCTGTCTTTGCAGGGAAGACAGCGCACGCGGATCTTCCTCAAATGTTTTCCTGAGGATAACTATATCACTCTTGTATGCAGCGACCAAGGCGCTTATTGAATCGAGTCTGCCGATTTGCTCTGGTGCTATTTGGCTTGCTTGTTCTACATTGGATTCAATCTCGCTAATGATAGAAAGCGTTTGGTCGATGTACGTTGAGTCCAAATATATGATAAAATTCTTTTCTTCACGCCGTGCATCCAATACTTTAATAGAAATGTCTCTGCCTAGATCGACCAGTTTAGCATCACGCAGCGTGATCTGCCTGATACGCGTGATCATAGAATTCATGTACAACATAGAAACAAGGGCGGTGATCACGGACAGGGATACGACGACCACCAGTACAAGTCGGATTTTGCCTTTGCTCGAGAGCAATTAGGTTTTCTCCTTCTTGACAATACTCATGCTCTCGATTTTCTCATCGGCACCAACAACAACGAGAACATCGCCTTTTTCTATCCTGTCATCCGGACCCGGGATATCGTTAACCTCTACTG
>JBAUFP010000402.1:0-3368 GCA_049679205.1 bacterium
GTCGGTCGACTTTATCCTTAGTAGCTTTGTACGGGAATCGGAAGAACAGGATCAATACTACGACCAAAATGATTAGGAAGAAAATAAGTTGTTGCGTTTTACGCTCTCTGAGGTTCATTGTTGCCTCCTTGTCAGGGAATCAACACCAATGTTCGCCGTCAACGTGAATTGCATCATTTCCTGTTTCTCGATGACTTTCTTCTCTAGCACAGTCAGGTCGACGTTGTGTATATACGGTGATTCTTCGAGTCGGTTCATGAAGTCAGCGACAAGCAGATTCGAGGCAGCAACGCCTTTGATGTCCATCTTCGATGAGTCCGCGTTCACCAATGTTAGCCATGTAAAATCCGGGACACGGTCCGAAACCTCATCAAGGATGTGAGCAATGAAGAATCGATTTCTATTTAGCTGTCGGATAGGCGCAATCAAGCTGGCGAGTTCCCGTTCCCGGTTCTCAAGACTGTCCACGGCTGCCTTGTAGACCCTTAGTTCTTCCAGTTTCGAGTTCAATTGAGCTATATTGCTGTTGAAGTTGCGCATTTGAATGTTTTGGCTGATCAGTAGTATGACGACGATGAGCACCATGATTACAATGCCCACAATATAGACGATTGCTGCTTGGATGGGTGGAATCTTGATGCCTGGACGTGGCGCCCTTGGTAGCCTGGCTTTCGGGGCGCGGCCCTTTTTGGTAGATGGGGCTAAATTGATTTTTATCATTACTCCCCCCTTAGTGCTAAACCAACTGCTTGAGCCAAGATTGGCCCGGTAACATCCGCGCCCGTTGGTACGAAAATATTTGGATCGTAAACGATATCCTTGAAGGGGTTGAGAATCTCAATCGGGATGCCGAAACGGCGTTTCAGGTAGTCCAGCAGATTAGGTATGGAACTACCGCCGCCCGACAAATACATACGGCTCACTTTTTCTTCACCGGTAACCGTCGAGAGGAATTGAAGACTTCTCTCAATATGTGTGCCCAGATCGCTGACAAATGATTCGAACACCCCTTGAATTGAATCTTGGGAGACGCCGACCGGTACTGTACCCTTGGCAGCATTGGCGGCGTCCTCATAGTTGAAGCCCACTTCTTTTTGCAGCTTGCTGATATATGCGTTGACGCCGTAGTACACATCCCGCGCGGAGAGGCTGGAACCTCCTTTAAAGACATTGATTACCGTCATTCCGGCTCCGATGTGCATGAGACAGATGATTTCGTCGGGGACCACTTCGTAGTTGTGTTCATAGACGTGCTGTATGGAGAAAGCGGTGGTATCGATAATTATTGGCGTTAGATTGAGGTCTTTCAACAAAGAAGTAAGGTTGTTGATGAGCTCGTTCTTTGCGGCAACCAGAATGACTTCTTGTTGATTCTCACCGAAATTTGGGTTTACCACATCAAAGTCTAGGGTGACCTCATTGATATCAAAAGGGACATATTGTTCGGCTTCCCACTTGATTTGCTCGCGAGTATCAGCCTCGCTCATGCGGTCCATCGTTATTCTCTTTATTATTACGTCCCGCCCGGCGATACCCAGAACGACATCCTTGGTGGAGAACCCTTTAGTCTCGATTAACGTCCTAATGGAATCTAACACCGCCTCCCGATCGATTATTTCACCTTCAACAATAGCGTCAGGTAAGACCTTAGAAATCCCAAAATTTAGCAACTTTTTACTCTTACCTGCGCTGAGTTCAACTATTTTTGTTTGGCTTGACCCGATATCAAGACCAAGTACTTTTTTCTTTCTCCCAAACATATTGGCTCCTTTTCACGATTTAATTGTGTAATTATATATATAATTCATTTTGTGTCAAGAGGAAATTTTACAAACGCGTCTCTAGACAATGATTTTCTTTACTTTGTGCCCATCCAGGCAGCTTAATTTGAAGAATTCTGTAGTATGATGCAGTAATCTACGAGTTACGGAAATCGGATTTTTTAAGCGTTTTTTTTGCGAACGAAGAAAAGGATCCTTCCTTTATGTGTTTTCTTATTTCGGCCATCAGATTATTGTAAAAGAATACGTTGTGGTAACTCACCAAGCGCCCGGCGAGCGCTTCCCCGGCATTGAAGAGGTGACGTAGGTAGGCGCGTGAGAAGTTTTGACAGGTATAACATGAACATTCTCCGTCAAGGGGGGTATTATCAGCCGCATAACGACCGCCCTTTATGACGACTTTGCCGTGAGAAGTAAAAGCCATGCCGGTCCGACCGTTGCGGGTCGGCAACACGCAATCGAAAAGGTCGACCCCTTGTAACACGGCTTCGACTATGTCCTCAGGATAACCACAACCCATGAGATAGCGAGGTTTAAGCTCCGGAACGACCGCATTGACCTCGCTCGTCATTTCGCGGGTTAGGGACGAAGGTTCACCAATCATCAATCCACCGATGGCGTACCCGGGAAAGTCGAGTTCTAGTAAGCGCTCAGTACATTCGCGGCGCAGATTTTTGTAGGTTGCGCCCTGGATTATGCCGAAAAGCGGTACTTTTTTTTTGCGTGGAGACTGCGCTGTGCCCAGTTCACGGTGCGTTCAACAGCAATCCGTGCTTCGAGGAATTCAGTTGGATATGAACTAAAGAAATCAAGGCACATGGCAACATCGGGTTTCAGCTCTTCCTGGACCCGGACGGCGATTTCCGGGCTGAGGAAGTGTCGGGAACCGTCGAGATGTGATGAGAATTCTATGCCCTCATCAGTTATTTTTTTTAAGTCGGTCAGCGAATATGCTTGAAACCCACCTGAATCGGTCAGGATTGCACGGTCCCAGTTCATGAAGCGATGTAATCCGCCCAGGTTGTTAATGACCGTCGAACCGGGGCGAAGCATTAAGTGATATGTGTTACATATGACTATCTGGACACCGATTTTCTTTAGATCAGCCGGGGAAAGCGTTTTCACGGTTGCCTGTGTTGCGACCGGCATGAAATTCGGCGTCTTCACCTCGCAATGCCTTGTTTTCAATTTCCCACATCGTGCCGTGGTTTTTTTGTCTTCTCTGGTGATCTTGAATCGTATCACTTCATTACCTCTTTACCGGTGAAATCGCGCTGGATGGCAAACTCATTGATGTTATATGGCGGTTTGTCTGCGGCAATATACTCGGCAGCAAGCCAACCGATTTCCGGTCCGAGCATGAAACCATGTCCGCACATGCCGCCGACAACCCAAAATCCCTCGATGTTGGATTTATCGAGAATGGGATTACCATCCGGCGTCATCTCGTAGCTGCCCGACCACTGTCGCATGATTTTGACATTGCTAAGCCTGGGGATGAGTCTTGCCATACGACGGCCCATTTCTTTGGCAAATTCAAATGAGGTACCGAGGCCGAGCCCGGGAACATTCGGTATGGGCGTGTAG
>JBAUFP010000403.1:0-1921 GCA_049679205.1 bacterium
CTGCGTAACCGTCGCCGACCGCCAGAACCTCATACCCGTCTTCTTTGAGCCAGGCAGTGAGTGAACTTCTCATAATCGCTTCATCGTCGACGACTAGGATTCTACTCTTGGCCATGTTCCTCCTTTCGTGTTTTAGCCATGAAATAATCTTGGCATCTAACGCAGTAATGACATTGCTTGTTATCGATGTTAATAATGTTACTTGAAAAATACATGACGCAATACTTGCTGGTGCAGTGAACCAGACCGTAACAATGACCCAGTTCGTGCAAACACTCCTTGACAAGTCTTTGCAGCAGCAGATTGTCGTTTCCCGGCAGATTATAGAATTCCTGCTTCAACCTATTCGTTGAAACCACGGCGATTTTTCCGTCTAGTTGGGCTTCACCGTAAACAAATGTGAGTATAGGCGTGCATAAATCGACATCTGTTACGCAGATCATCTTTTCGCAGTCTTTAGGAAGGATCTGGAAGAGTATTTCGATGATTGTCCGGGCATAGTATTGGTTTCTCTTAGGTTCAAAAGCCAGAAGCGGATAGTCGGTATCATGTATAAGCTTCACTCGTCGCTGTAATAAATCACCAAAAACAGAGATCAAACCTTCACAGATGTAACCCTGCACTGACCCTATCGTTCGAATGTATATGCTTTTCATACTATTATAATATATTATACCCTAATTGAAGCCAATGTCAATTTTTTTTACATGTGTTTACTAATTAAACACCAATACTGTGGTAAAAGCTTGACAAGCCGAAGATTGGAGGTAGAATAAAGCCGTGAATCGGCGTAATGAGAAAGACAAGAAAGAGAAAAAGGATGTCATTGGATTTGATCTCAGTATGATGCGTCCTTTCATGGAAGAGTTGCTCAAGAACATGGAAGGCGGTATTTTTGCTATAGACCTTAATAAGAACATCCTTTTCTTCACGAAGGCAGCTGAGTGGATTACCGGCTATTGCCTTGACGAAGTTCTTGGCAAACAATGCTGCGATATTTTTAAGAGTGAAACATGTAGTGACGGATGTCCTTACGATAAGGTCATCAAGAAAAAGGCACCCGTACACTTGAGGAATGTTTCAATAATAAGTAAATACGGTCTCAAGATAGTAACCTCCAGGTCGTTTTTCAGGCTGGATGATGTCCATGGAAACATCAGAGGTATTGCTGTTATATTCCGTGACATTACCGAATTGCAGAATTTGAGGCAACAGGTTCTGCAATCGGAAAAGCTGGCGGTCATGGGACAGTTAGCAGCGGGCGTTGCGCACGAAATAAACAATCCGATAAATGGTATTATCACATACTTGCATCTTATGCTTAAACAGCTGGATGAGAAGAAAATGGAACCAGAGGTCTGGAAGAACAACCTGAAGCTTGTTGAACGGGAAACAGTCAGGATCGGGAGATTGGTGCGCAACTTGTTGAATTTCTCGCGGAAGACCGAACCTGAATCCGGACCGGTGAATCTCAAACGCCTTCTGGATGAAACAATACCCGTATTGGAGGACCAATTCTTGATCAAAAACATAAAGGTATCTAGCGAATACGCCGATGATATTCCAGACGTACTTGCGGATCATTCGCAATTACAGCAAGTCGTGATGAATCTGATCGTGAACGCGATACAAGCAGTTGATAACGGTGGACGTATAGATATCGCCCTTGCCGCGGAAGGCGCAAAAGGCAGTGAGTGTTTTGTCACCCTGGATATCAAAGACGATGGTGTCGGGATTCCGGAGGAAGATCTGGAAAATATCTTTGATCCTTTCTATACAACAAAAACAGGAGAAAAAGGTGGCGTCGGTCTTGGGTTGTCGATTGCGAGACAGATCATCCAGGCGCATCACGGCCGTATAAGAATTCAAAGTGAGGTTGGCAAAGGCACTACCGTGTCCATCCGGCTGCCCACACCATGAG
>JBAUFP010000404.1:0-2386 GCA_049679205.1 bacterium
CAATGATACCAATCTTCGACGCTACATCTCTGGCAAAGGAAAGCGTGTGCGTTGAAATGAATAATGTCTTGCCCTGCTCTTTCAGTCTCAGGAATAAATGACGCACCGTCTTGCTGGTTTTTGGATCCAGTCCGACCAGTGGCTCGTCGATCAGAATCAGGTCGGGGTCGTGCAGCAACAGTTGGCACATAATAACACGCTGCTTCATACCGTGCGAATAGCCTTCTGACATTTCGTCAATCCATGGACCAATATCGAAAGTTTCAAGCAGTCCGGCGAGGCGTTTTTCATAATCTACTCTACTTACCTTATGGATTGCGGCAATGAAATTGATGAATTCGCGTCCGGTTAGTTTGTTATAGATAAAAGGCTCATCTGGTATATAACCAAGATGTGACTTTGCCGCGATCGGGTTTTTTCTCAAATCGATGCCTTCGATATGTATTTCACCGTCAGTGGGGTGGAGCAGGCCAGCAATCAGTTTTAGGGTCGTGGTCTTGCCCGCCCCGTTAGGACCGAGGAGTACGAATATTTCACCTTTTGTCAATGCGAGGTTTAAGCCTTTTAACGCCCACGTATTGTTGAACTTCTTTTTCAGATTCCTTATGACGAGTCGTTTCATGTCTGAAATTGGGATTACTCGGCGTATTCCAGCGTTTTGATCTGTAATTTTCCGACGACTTTCAATACCACAGCCTGTTCCGCGATTTCGCCTTCTTTTAGTTTAAGGTGGCCTACGTCAGCCGGGAATTGATTGAATGTTGGATCAACTGCAACCCAGGAGCCCAGCCAGACCGCACACCAGGCATGGTAGTAGTATGCATAGCCGTCGAGATTAACCAGGCCAACATAGATTTTAGTCGGTATGCCTACGGCGCGCGCCAGAGCAGTGAAGAGAATCGCATGTTCATTGCAATCACCTTTTTTCATCTCGAGGACATCAAGCGCTGAGGGGAGTGAGGCGGTCGGATTTTTCTCGAGAAGATTGTATACGCCGGAAACCAGTTTTGCCGCCGCGTTCTTAGCACGTTTTTCATCACCGATGATGTCGCGTGCCTTGTCGATAATGCTGCGATCGGTGCACTGAATGTAGGCAGAGGATTCGAGAAATCTCTTCTGTGCTTGGATGGGTAGGGTGAGTGTTGGCAGGTCTGCCAGCTGTGGGAGCGTGGATTCAATGATGATCGGTTGAGTGCTGACGAGTTTCTGGTAGTCGTCGTCCAGATCCAGGTCCTCGGTCGTTATGTCTTGCATTTCAACCTTCAGGTAGGAAAGGGTTCTGGGATTGGGTGTGGGGCTGTCGAGTTTCACCGAGAAGAATGTGATTAAATCGAATGCCTTGTCCGGCGTAATCTCGGCCAGGGCTTGTTCCTTTGATAGGGGTATGATCTCAAGATGCATTGCCGGTGAAGATTCCTTAACGAGTTTAAACTTCTCGTCAAGCCAGAGTACCGAATTGATACCCATGAAGCTCAATTCAACGCGCGTGCCTGTTTTAGTCTCACCCATGACGTCGACCTGCTCGGCGCCATGCATGCTGATGTGCGCGGTGGCCGATGTTTGGGTAGTTGGATCGAAATATGGTATACTTATCTCATCCCCGGGTTTCATTTTTTTCGCTTTTATTACCTGCTCTATGGCATCGGGGAAATAAGGCTTTTCCTTGAGATCAATGGTTTGGCTGAAGGGTCTACCTTGAGTATAGGAAGTGAGTTTCAATTGTGTGCCGACGATCTTGCCTTCCACTCGCTGCTGGCCACCGTTGCGCAATTCCAGCGAATAATCCTTTAACGTGTAATCTTTGTCCGTGTGAGCAAACACATGCGTAGTCAAGGTGCGGGTTTGATTCATCATGATCAGGGTCATGCGGGTGAGATTTTCGACGGTGAGCCCGGTGTCGGCGCGTGAAATCTTCGTGAAAGAATAGCCGATACGTTCACCCTGAATGAAAATTCCCGCCCATTCTTCGTGGCCGTCCTGTGTCGAAGCGAAATCTTTTGCCACAAAGTCCTGACTGTTGGGTTTTCTTATTTGTAGTATCAAGAAGATTGTGACCACAAAAACTGCAATAACAAATAAATAAGTAAATATTTTTTTCATTCAAACTCCTTTGGGTATTATAGCCAGCTTCAAACATCAGTCAAGACGACCGTGCTCCGGCTGACGATGCATGTTTGGACACCGTCAAACGAAGAAAATTTCTACTCTGTTTCTTCCCGTCTCCTTATCGCTCCGTCTCCATGTCTTCAAGTAGTAGGGCAAACCTTTAGGTTTGCGGTAGAAAAGGTTTCGTGTTGCCATGGCTTGACAGCATCACCATTCTTGGTATCATTATGTGGTAGTAACTATTTTTTGGTTTTCTTAGGCAACGAGCTTTTTTGTGTCG
>JBAUFP010000405.1:0-2666 GCA_049679205.1 bacterium
ACCCAATGCACTATTCTTAGCAGTTGCCTTCATCCGGTCGAAGTCAACCTTGATTCCATCGTTGGAGAGTTTCTCTATTATCTTACGCGCCCTTTTTATTCGATGCGCGCGTAGTTTCACCAGGCACTCGAGAAGATCAGAATTTTCATGATCCACAAAATACGCAAGGATGTGTATGTCCAAGTGACCGATATTCGCACTCAATTCGACCGCCGGGATAAGCTCAAGTTCTCGGTGATCAACATCCTTCAACACCTCAATGGCCTGCACCGAGTCATGGTCAGTAATGGCAATTGTCTTCAGGTCTATTTCACTACAATACTGGATTATCTCTTCGGGTGACAACAGTCCATCCGAGCAGTTCGAGTGGATATGGAGATCGGCGTCACTCTTATTAAGGGGCGGTATTGAGGTCAAGTTTCCTTTGTCAGAAGGCCTAAGTCCTGCACCACATCATCAATGATCTTAACATCGATCGCGCTTCTTTTTAGCAAATAGCCCTCAAGCAGTGCGTTGTCGCAAATCGCATTTATCGTTCTAGGGTTTCCTTTTGAATACAAATATATCGCATTCATTGCTTCCCGATCAAAAAGAGTCCTCGTGCAACCGGCAACATTCAGGCGATGCAAAACATAGTTGTATGTTGCCGGCTCGTCAAGCGTTTCCAGCACGCAGCGAATGGCAATACGCTGATATAACGGAGGATCGAGTTTCAAATAATCTTCGGTATCCGGCAAACCAAAAAGGATGAAATTTAACAACTTACCGTGCTCCGATTCGAGGTTCAGGAGTCCACGTATCTCCTCCATGATTTCTTTACTCCGGAGCATATTTGCCTCATCAATCAGTATCACCACCTTTTTGCGCTTCTGCGCGAATTCCAGTAAACGATGATACACGGCGGTTATGATCTCGATCTTGTCTTCCGAATTGCCTCCGGCCTCCAACATCAAAGCAATTTTCTTTAGAAACCACAGTGATGTTATCTCAGAATGTATGATTACCAAGAGGGTTGCTTCAACTTCCTGGCTGATAAGCTGATCCAACAAACGTCTGGATAGCGTGGTCTTGCCGGTGCCAATGGCGCCGACGAGCAAGGCAAGACCTTTTTCGGTTTCCACGGCATGCGACAGCTTGAGCAATGCCTTTGAATGCTGCGGCGAATCATAATAGAATTTATCCTCCGCCGCAAAACTGAACGGATGTTCCCTCAGGTTATAGAATGATTCGTAACCCATGAGGTTATTACAGGTAGGTTATCTTCGATTTCTTGTCTTGAGTCTTGGACTTTTCCGAAGAACTTTTCTCGGTCAATGTGTCTCCCGACGCATTCTTGCGTCTTTTTTTCAATTCATCTGTCACCTTCTGCTTGAGCTGTAGTATCTTCTGATTCAATGCGGGAACTTTCTTGTCGATGTTATAGGCATCGACGTATGATTTCAACGCACTCTTAAGATCATTCTTTCTTTCGTAGCAACTACCTAATAGGAAGTAGATCCCGAAGTAGTCTTGGTCTGCATGCCCTTCGGTGGACAATCCCTCATGCAACACCCGAATGGCATCGTCTATTTTATCATATTCAAGATAGCAGGAACCGGTCATTTCGAGAGCCTTGAGCTTTAGTCCATCATCTCGGGCGGCAATCTCAAACTCCTCTACCGCTTCCTGAAACAATCCCATGCCCTTATAGGCAACGCCCAGGTCGTAGTGTGAGTGATAGTCCCCCTCACCGATAGATTCGAAAACTTCACGCCGGAATTCCGACACCAACTCCTCAATACTCTGAATCGTATCCGCCTTTGCCTCACTCTGCTCAATCCTTAAAACCTCACCAAGGTCGACCGAAGCGGCCGTCCTTTCAACCGGCACGAAGCGTTCTTTGGCTATTGCGTTGTCCGGGTCGATCTGTAAGATCTCCCGGTATACTTTCTGAGCCTCACTCTTCGCCTCACGCCGGCTCAGTGCTTCGGCCAGTTCAAGCATGTATGTAATTTTCAACTCTTTATCTTCCCTGATCCGTGCTATCTCGACGAGGTGCTGCCGGGATTTCAAATCGAAAGGCCGTAATTCGGCAATCCTCTTGTTCAAAGTCAAGGCTTTGTCATAATCCTTTCTCTGCCATGCATCCTGCTCGGCATCCCGGAAACAGTCGATCGCCTCCTCGGTAGAGTCAAGTTTCAGATAAAGCTCGCCCAGTTCGATTGTCTTATCTATTTCGGAGAGTTTTTCAACAACATCGAACCCGTGTGCTGATGCACGTTGCTCATCTTTCAGCAATTCAGCTACTTCCGGAGAGACGATATCCTCGATTGAGATTTGCTTATCAACTTCTTCATCAACTATATCAGTGACTTCTTCAACTACTGCCGGCTCTTCAGTTTCGGCGATTTCTTCCTTTACCTCCGCGTCTACTTCCTCTTTGGCTTCTTCCACTGCTTCTGGAGGAGCAACTTGTGTTTCGCGTTCGCTTTTCTCTTTTTCCTCAAGAATCGTCTCCTTGAATTTCTCGTGCTTGGTTTCGATCTCCTTCGCCTCTTCCAACAGCTCGGAACCACGGTCCTTCTGTCCAACCTGTTCATAGATCGCAGAGATAGTCTTGAGGATTCTCGGATTGTTGGGCACCAGTTCCTTTATCATATCATAGGTATTCAGAGCCGTATCAAGAT
>JBAUFP010000406.1:0-12431 GCA_049679205.1 bacterium
AGAAAATGAAAGAAACTTGTATGGTGCAGGCCTCAGTCGACAATTATTATCTTTTCCTTGTGCAGTCTGCCCTGGTCGACAATAGTAAGAAAATAGACACCGCTTTCATGTATCGGCGCAAGTACTGATGAACCAGGGTCCAGTGTTTCAATGCTTTTCAGCCGGCCGGTAGCATCGAATATTCTCACCCAAAAAGGAAGTACAATTGCATTATCTAGCACTGAGTACGACAAGGTAATGGGCACACCGGCGCGCTGTACCGTAGGCATACGAATAGCTGAGACATTCAATTCACCTACCCTGTTTTCAGTAACACCGGGACTGTATTGATAGCGATACAGACCTTCTTGAGTGGCCGCGAACAACCGCATTGAATCCTGGGGATGAAAAGAAAGCATGTTAACGAACAAATTGCCCAAACCACTATTTACTTCCTGCCAGCTAGTACCACAATCGGATGAATAACTAACTCCTAATCCTGAATCTCCGGCAAATATACCAAACGTATCATATGGATAGTACTGCCAGGCTGGATTCATGGCCACGCAGCTCGAATATATCCACCAATGGACTACCTGCCAGGTCTGCCCGAAATCGGTTGAGCGGTATATGCCGTCGGACCAAGAACCACAGCCCACCGTCGCAAACCCCAGATCTGCATCTTCTGCATGAGCAATCGACGACACTCTCACATTCACTGCTATTCCATTTGCTTGAGTCCAGGTATCCAATGATCTAAAAAACAATCCCTGCGACGTTCCGGCGAAGAAAATCGGTAAAGAATCACCAAACGGCGCGCAATAACTAACCGCATGGACATGAGAGTCAGCCAAACCAGCGTTCCATACAATCCATGTATTGCCATTATCTTCACTCTTGAATACCCCTGGACCATCGCCGCCAACAAGAATGATGGGATGGAAAATAAACATATCCCGCGGGCACAGCATCCACTCCACAACGGCCCAATTATACCCACCATCGGTCGAGCGGTAAATACCGTCACTAAATGAGCCGTTGCCCAAAAGCGCATACACTGTGTCGAAGTGAATAGGATCGTACATCATACAGTTGACCGGCAATCCGTTGAAGTGCGTGAGAAATGACCACGAATAGCCGCCATCCAGACTTTGGAAAATTGAATCGACCACAGATACCAGCATGGTGCTAGTATCTTGCGGATGTTGAGCAATACACTTAATATTACTGCCCGAGAATCCAGCCGGCTGCCACTGTCCCTGTGCACTGCCAATACAGATTAATAAACCAAGAACGAGAAATACTTTTTTCATATGCTCCTCCGTTCAGATTATATCCTGTTATAATATCGTGTAAAGAGTGAAAAAAGAGTGAAATGCCAACACCTCGTATGTCCATTGTATGTCCATTATGATAGCGTAATCAAAACCACACCATACCATTTCGTCCGTCTTCGTATTGACATAAGTACCGATTTCAATAGAATAATACTGGAGGTAGAATTAGTGGATTTTAATGTAAAAGTACTGGCTGCCGCATTAGCTGCTTCCCTCAATCTTATCCTGATCGTCTTCGTATCACTCCGCAAGCGCCGGCACATTGTATATCGATCATTCCTCCTGATAAGTTTTTGCCTTCTGCTCTGGAATCTCCGTGTCATCCTATCAAGCCTCATAGCGCCCGGTAACACAGATTCATTTCTTTCAATTCTTATCACACAGCTCTTCTATCCGGTCGTTACGGCCTGCTTATACATCCTACCCGTTGCGACACTGCAATTCACAGTATCGTTCATAGGTCTAAAGGCGAAGGCCCTCCAAACGATCGTACAGACGACCTATGTTTTGGCGTTCTTCCTGTCGATCATCTACGCATCACACCTGCTGAGCAGCCGAACATACGACCATCTGCTTTGGCTCTTCATACTACCTTTATTCGTTATGTCACTACTCTTGCTCGGTCGTGCATATTTCCGCGCACGCAGACCACTGGAACGGACGAGATTCGGCCTCCTGCTGGTCGGCGGTACGGTTGGTGTCCTTGGTGCGATCACCGAGGACATTCTCAATGCTTCTGCAGTGAATGCAGGCGGATTAGGAAATATCGCAAATGCAACCTATTCGCTCCTCGTGGCCATTTGCCTGTTCAGACATCGTCTCTTCGACGTCAGCGTGACAACAAGAAGAACAATCGGTTTCGCGATGACTGCGCTGCTTTTGTTCCTGGTCGCTTATACCTTCTTCAGTCTCTTCAGGCTATCCACGCTCATCCCCTACGGCCACCTATTCATCACCGCACTCTTGCTTTTGGTACTAGGCCGCAGGATCATGCCCCATACAGAGAGAATATTGTTTAGAAGATCCAAGCATGTGTACCAAACAATAGATGATATCCGCCACGCCCTCGACAGTGTTCATAATCTCTCCGGATTGTTCAAAATAGTTGCCGAGATAACCAAGAAGAACATCGGTGTCACAAGGTGCCTGTGTGTTGCTCGTGATGAAATCATGCGGAGATACCGCTGCCACTGGCCACAATCAGAGGACGCGACCAAAGTCGTTGAATCAACATCATTCATCGAAGTTGCCGATTGGACCAGCAGGCGCGCCAATGTAGAGCCGTTGTTTTACGACGAAATATGCCACAGTCTGAATTTCGGCAGCCATGACGGAGCACTTAAAAAGCAGACTGCAACGCTCAAGGAAAACATGGAGAGCATCGGGTATGAAGTTTTCATCCCGCTTTCTCTTGAGCGCAATCTAGAGGGTGCAATCTTGCTCGGTGAGAAAAACAACGGTCAGGCATTCACAGAATCCGATGCTCGTTTTCTGAAAATCCTCTCCTACAATTGCAGTCTGCGATTGCAGCACCTTAGAATGCTTGAGCGCATACGACAACTGGAAGAGCTGGCTGCTCTGGGTGAGATGGCCGCCTACGTTGCGCATGAAGTAAAGAACCCCCTTACGATCATACGGT
Organism: bacterium; assembly: GCA_049679205.1. GTDB lineage: Bacteria > Hydrothermota > Tepidihabitantia > SM23-42 > SM23-42 > SM23-42. The sequence goes on from JBAUFP010000406.1 coordinate 2,956, forward strand.
CTTCTGCGCAACTCATGATAGATCAGCAACACGACGACAAGACGTCAAACATGATCATTGAAGAATGTGATAGGCTGAATCGTGTGGTCACGAGGATGTTGAATTTCGCAAAGGCACCAGAACCTCATCCGCAGTGTATAAACATAAGCAAGGAAATCAAAAAATGGACTGGGGAGCTATCACAATCTCCCAAATCGAGCAACATCGAACTATCAGTAGAATACCCCGCCAACGTGCCTGACATTAAGTTTGATCCAGACCACCTGAAGCAAATAATCACAAACCTCCTGTTAAATGCATTAGAGTCCATGCAGGAGTCAGGCCGGATCGTAATTACACTAACGAACACCCTGAATATGGTACAACTCGCAATCAGTGATAGCGGACCGGGGATTCGCCATAAAGATCAACATGATATCTTCAAACCTTTTTATACTACGAAACCAGGTGGTTCAGGCCTCGGCTTGCCCATCACGAGAAGACTCATTGAATTGAATAATGGTGTCATCGCAATAGAATCGTATCCGGGCAAGGGATGCACGGTCAAACTTGGACTACCTATTTGGAGCACCTGAGCATGACGAAAAACGGCATTCTCGTTGTTGATGATGAAGAGAATATGCGCCGCATACTCTCCCGGCTGCTAACTCAGGCTGGTTACACAGTACACGCTGCCAATGATGCACACAATGCCATGATGATGTTCCGGAAGCACAACATCGCTCTCGTCATAACCGACTTAGTGATGCCCGAGGTTGATGGCATTTCGCTTCTCGTGAAGTTGAAAGAGATTGAACCTTCCGTGCCCATCATCATGATCACCGCATATGGAACAGTTGATACGGCTGTAGCTGCGATGAAAAAAGGTGCCTACGATTACGTACTTAAACCCTTTGACAATGAGGAAATACTCTACGCCGTACAAAAAGCGATATCATCAGCTGAATACCGAAGAAAAAAACTTTACCGCGCAACACCCGGCAATCTGCTTATCGGTTCGAGCGAGAAAATGGCTCATATTTACGAACTCATAGACAAAATCGCCGACAGCTTGGCCACCGTGCTCATCTGTGGCGAAACTGGCAGCGGTAAGGAACTGGTTGCGCGAGAGATTCACAACCACAGCACGCGCAGCGACGGACCCTTCATTAGCGTAAACTGCGCAGCACTTCCCGACACCCTTTTGGAATCCGAGCTCTTCGGCTATGATAGGGGGGCATTCACCGGAGCAATTAACCCAAAGCCGGGCAGATTTGAATTGGCTGCAGGCGGCACCATCTTCCTTGATGAGATTGGTGACATGAGTATGCTCATGCAAACAAAGTTGCTGAGGGTCCTGCAGGATAAGACCGTCACCAGGCTGGGCGGAACCAAGTCAACGCAGATCGATGTCAGGATCATCGCCGCCACCAACAAGGATATCGAATTCGCCTGCGAAGAAAGCAGATTCCGTCAAGATCTATACTTTCGTCTCAATGTCTTGAACCTGAAGATTCCACCATTACGCGAACACAAGGAAGATATCCTTGATATCGCGCATTACTTTGTTGAATATTATAGTAAAAGAGACAACAAACCGATCAAGAAAATCGCGGTCGAGAGCGAGCCCCGTCTTCTCGCCTATGAATGGCCAGGCAACGTACGGGAACTGGAGAACGTTATCGAACGAGCCGTGGTTCTATCCACAGATAAAGAGATCAAACCCGACGACTTTGGTTTTCAAACACCGCAACCGGATAATGCGAATAATCTAAAAGATTCAGTACGCGTAACTACTGCTCAGGTCGAGAAACAGGCGATTGTCAAAGCACTGAAAGAATGTAAGGGTAATAAAAGTAAAGCAGCAAGAAAACTCGGCATATCACGTAGAACAATAATAAATAAAATAAAACAATATGGAATTATATAGGGTAACGTAGCATAATATAGTACAAATAGGTGGTAATTGTGAAACGAATTGCACATTGGATATCCGCTTTTGTGTATATATTTGCACAACAGCTTGGACCGTCGCCAACTAAAAGCCCCAAATATAAGAGAAAAACTAGATGACTATAAGACATACAATGCAGGCACCAATATTGCACCCAGACGTATTTAGAGGCGTAACAATGAAAGCAGACTATATCATCAGAGAAGGGATAATACACATACGCAAGATAGTCAGGTTACTGGAACAGCGGGGGCTGATGTTTGTCATTAGACTTCTCGTGACCGTGGTGTGCGGATACTATTTCTACAGAATATTCAAATCAGCACACACTTTCTTTTTCCGAAAGACGAAACACAGGTATTTCTACCACCAGTACAATGTCACCTGGGCTAGCGAACGGGCGATCGAGATTCCGATTGTTCGAGGCATCATAGAAAGACGGAGCAATAGAAGAATTCTCGAAATGGGCAATGTACTCTCGCACTACTTCCCTACAAACCATGACATATTAGACAAATATGAAAGACACAAAAATGTCATCAACCAAGACGTGATTGATTTCTACCCAAGGGAAAAATACGACCTGATAGTGAGCATCTCCACTCTCGAACACGTTGGATGGGACGAACACTTGCTCTACCGCGGACCGGAACCACGGAAGATACTTCTTGCATTCAATAACCTAAAAAACTGTCTTAAACCCAATGGCGAGATGTTAGTAACATTTCCGGTAGGCTACAACCCGAAACTAGACCGAATGATCGATTCCGGCAGAGTCACGTTCACGCAACTACTATGCATGAAGCGTATCTCTGCAGATAATGCGTGGCGCGAGGCAAAATGGCGTGATATCAGAAATGCCCAATATGATAATCCATTTATCTCAGCCAACGGGCTCGTGATCGGTTATTACAGGAAACGGACGTGCTCATGACCATAGGCATCCCGCAGGCACTTAGTTATTATTACTATTATCCCCTCTGGTCCGCCTTCTTCGGCGAACTCGGTGTTCAGGTAGTATTCAGCGGACCAACGGATCGGCACAAACTCGACACCGGGATCAACGTGACCCCAAGCGAAGCTTGCCTGCCGCTAAAATGCTATTTTGGCCATCTGCTTTCGCTGATGAAAATAGTCGATTACATTTTTATCCCCCGCCTGGTATGTCTAAGAAAGACTCCCGGGATCAGACTCGGGTGTCCGAAATTGATCGGGCTACCCGATATGGCTAAAGCCATTGCCCCGGAAGCGAAGATTCTGACTATGGATATCGACTTGAGACTGAAAAGCGAAAGAACAAGTTATATAAACCTGACACAAGAATTGGGTTACTCCAAGCAAGATGCTGAGCACGCGTTCAACCATGCTACAGAACAATACGCGCTGTATCGGAAGACGAAAACGAGGCGGCTGAAAGCGACCCAAGAATCGAATGGCAAGTTCTTGATCGGACTGCTCGGCCATGCCTACTTGTTGAACGATGATTTTCTTAATCTCAATCTGATCAAAAAAACCCAGGATTTTGGGACGTGCATTGTCAACTGCCATGACCTCGATGAAGGGGAACTAGAGAAGGCTTGTGAAAACATCGATCCGCTCAGCTGGTATTTCGAAGAGCACATACTCAGCGCCGCATACCTGTTCCACCACACCGCGCATTTATCCGGTATCATCTACTTGCTGAGCTTTGGCTGCGGTGCCGGATCAATAACCCATGAGGTCATCGATTATGAATTGGGCGCGACGCAAAACACCCACTTTCTCAAGATAGTGCTTGATGAACAGACCGCCGAGACCGGGCTCATGACAAGGATCGAGTCCTTCTTGGACATGATAAGATTAAAGGAGAAACAGACAATTTGAAAGTAGGGTTTCAGCACATGGGCAACCTCAATATTATCCTCGGTGCGCTTATCGAAAATATCGGATGCGATGTTGTCCAGGGTCCCCGGCCGAATAAGAAATCCCTGGATATCGGCGTACGTCACGCGCCCGAGTTGGTGTGCCTGCCATTCAAGGTCACGCTCGGTGATATGTTTGGCGCGCTGGAAAGGGGCGCTGACACCTTGCTCTTCATTGGTGGCGGTGACTGGTCGTGCCGCTACGGCTATTACGGAAGAATACAGTGCTCGATACTGAGGCGGCTCGGGTATAAGTTCAATAGTATCTTCATTGGACAACAAGACATGAAATCCGTGATCTCGGAAATCCTCCACCTGAATCACGATAGCTGGACAACCGCACTCAGAAAATGGACTCGGGGTTTTGCTATTGCCTGGCACAAATCCAAACTCGTGGATCAGACAGAATCCCTTGCCCGGTTCACGAGACCACGTGAAAAAAACAGAGGCAGCAGTTCTTCGCTGACGACCAAATATCTGCGGAAGATCGCCGATGAGTATCGCGTATCCCGCCTCATGCACATGCGTAAAGAGGTCAGGGAAGGTTTCGACAACATCACGAAAAATAATTCATCAAAACCGTTGAGGGTCACGCTGGTCGGAGAATCCTACTGCGTCATCGAGCCGTTTGTGAATTTTGACATTATTGAATACCTCGGTGAGCATGGTGTCCAAGTGGAGCCTTTTCTTACTGCACACCGGTGGCTTTTCTACCATGCACTGAAAATAAATGAAGACCGCAGTCTGTCACGCAAAACAGCAAAGGCCATGGCTCGACCATTCTGGGGCTATAATGCGGGCGGTGAGGATCAACTAAGCATTGCCTATACCATGAATGCCGCAAAACTGGACTTTGATGGAGTCATTCATCTCATGCCGTTCAGTTGTATGCCTGAGACTGCTGCCTTGCCCGTCTTCCAAAGAATCTCAAAGCTATATGACATTCCATTCCTCAACCTGTCGCTCGATGAACACACGAGTCCGACCGGGCTGCGCACGAGGATCGAGGCCTTTGTCGACTTACTTGCGTACCGACGCAACCGGCACAAAAACAGATCGCCTGCGGCAAGGAGGGGATAACATGCAATACTATTTGGGAATCGATGTTGGTTCAATATCAGCAAAGGGTGTAATAATAGATGAAACGCATACGGTGCTTACCGAATGTTATTTAAGAACACTGGGACGTCCGATCGATGCCATCAAGAATGTGCTCGATCACATCAAGCATAATACCTCCAAACCCTTCGACATCAGCGGTGTCGGCACGACCGGCTCGGCGCGCCGGTTGGCTGGCGTCATGCTCAATGCCGATGTCATCAAGAATGAAATAATCGCCCATGCCATCGCTGCATGTCATTTCTATGGTGATGTCGGCACGATCATCGAAATCGGTGGGCAGGATTCGAAACTCATAATTATTCGTGACTCGATCCCGGTTGATTTTGCGATGAACACAGTATGCGCGGCTGGCACTGGATCCTTTCTTGATCATCAGGCGATTCGTCTCGGCCTCCCGATCGAAGAATTCGGCAGGCTGGCACTGTCGGCTGAAAACCGGGTGCACATTGCCTCACGCTGTACGGTTTTCGCAGAAAGCGACATGGTCCATAAAACACAACTTGGCATTGGCAGAAATGACATCATAGCCGGTCTCTGCGAAGCGATAGTCAGGAACTATCTCAGTGTGTTGGCAAAGGGGAAAGAAATCATACCCCGCATTCTTTTCCAAGGTGGCGTAGCGGCCAACCAGGGTGTTAAGCAAGCCTTTGAGCGGGCATTGGATATGACGGTTGAGATTCCAAAACATTTTCTGACCATGGGTGCGATTGGCGCAGCAATGATGGCCAGCTTAAGCGAGAATGGTGAGTCGAAGTTTATCGGTTTTGAGAAAAGCATTGAACAGTCATTTGATACACATGGCTTCGAGTGTCGTGATTGTCCTAACCAGTGCGAAATAGTGGAAATGATAAGAGACAACGCAGTCATTGCCCGCTATGGCAGCCGCTGTGGCAAGTGGGAGTAGTGCTCACATCATGCGCTATTTGTCACGGTAGTCCGCACAAGCAATTACCGAACCCAAGTAACCATTTGTATTCTCCACCCATTGACAAAACACTACATACCGCTAACATAATCCAGGAGGTAACATGCTGAATATCATGCTTATTTTAGTTTGCCTTTCTGGTTATGGGACGTTTTCGATCGTCGCGATGGATCCCCAGACGGATGAGTGGGGTGTCGCCGTAGCATCACGAGTCCTTGATGTCGGATATGTCGTTCCCTGGATGAAAGCCGATGTCGGCGCCGTGGCATCGCAGGCTCTTTCTAATCCATATATCGGACCTCGGGTACTGGAGGCATTAGAAGCAGGGAAATCAGCCGCCGAAGCTTTAGCGATAGTTCTCGCAATGGATACGATCCCTGAAGACCGTCAGGTCGGCATTGTCGACAAGAATGGGAATTCCGCATCCCATACCGGTACGACAACCAATACCTGGGCAGGTCATAAAACCGCGCCCTTTGTAGCCGTGCAAGGGAATATTCTCACTGGACCTGAAGTCGTAGACAGCATGTTAGCGGTATTCCAGCGCACTGAGGGCCCGCTTGCTGAACGACTGGTCTCGGCGCTGGAAGCAGGTGAGAAGGCAGGAGGCGACAATCGAGGCAAACAATCCGCGTCTATCATTGTCGTCACTGAACGCGGCGGCTATCTCGGTGTTGATGATCGCTTGGTGGATCTGAAGATCGTTGATAATCCTGAACCAGTACAGGAACTCCGGCGTCAATATGAATTGTGGCAGTATGCCTTCATGGCGCCAGCTTATCTGAGACTTGCCGATGAAAAAATAGAAAAACAAGAGATGTACCTGGCCAAAACCTACTCTCTCCTTCTGAAAGCACTCGAGAGTGAATCGACATCTCCCGAAGTATATAATAGTCTTGCCTGGGAGTTTGCGCTCAGACAAAAATATCCCGAAGAAACCCTGGAAGCCGCAAAAAAAGCACACGCCCTCGCCCCTGAAGACGCAAACATCATGGACACCTTAGCTGAAGCTTACTACGCAGCCGGCGACTATGAAGCAGCCGTCAAATGGGAAAATCGAGCACTGGAAATCGATCCCGAGAACGATTTTTTCCGGAACCAATTGAAGAAATTCGAAGAAGCACGCGGGCAAGAGAAATAGTGTCACGACACCGGACATTCTAGAAAAAAAGCCCAGAGAATATCATGCACTTACCTAACTACAAAAACGGCAGCATCGTTAATCTAATGAGTTCGATCATGCGTGCCTATGGTGAGAAATCTAAATACGGGCTGCTCAGAGACCTTGATATTAGGTCACTGCGCAAATCGACTAATATCGTGTTGCTCGTCATCGATGGATTATCATACGAATACCTACAACAACATGGCGCTAACTGCATCCTCAAACAACATCTGCACGGCAAGATAACCTCGGTATTCCCGTCGACAACCGCTACCGGTATAACTACTTTTCTGACCGGGCTCGCACCCCAGGAGCACGCCATCACCGGTTGGTTCATGCTCGTCAAAGAACTGGGACTGATCGCTCGAATATTGCCCTTTAATCCCAGGTATGGCGGTTCGGCGCTCGGAAAAACAGGGATCGATCCAAGCCTCATCTTCGACCACAAACCACTATCTGCTCGGCTCAAAGCCGAAACATATTATATGATCCCTCAGCATTTGCTTGAATCCGATTATACAATGGCAACTTCGATCGGTGCTAAAAGGTTCAGCTACAATTCACTTGAAGAATGCTTAAACACAATCAGGGATATCGCGACATCAAATCGCAACAAGAAATTCATGTATGCTTACTGGGCAGAATTTGATTCTTTGTGTCATGAATTCGGCACGCAGAGTGTGGAGGCGCTGACACACTTCCGAGAATTGAACCATGCAATTGTGAGTCTAATAGATTCACTAAAAGGTTCTAACACCATGATGCTAATAACATCTGACCATGGTTTGGTGGATACCGAGACTATGGACCGTATCAGTTTGGAAGAACACCCAGACTTGGCCCAAACCTTGACCTTACCCCTATGCGGCGAGCCCCGGGTAGCATATTGCTATGTCCATCCCTCCAGAGTGAGACGCTTCAGGGACTACGTTAATGCCAATCTGAGTGATTACTGTACTATACACACCAGCCGCGTACTGGTCCGAAGACACTTCTTCGGTCTTTATGAACCGAACCCGCGACTGTTTGACCGGATTGGTGACTATGTTCTGATCATGAAAGATAACTACGTGTTAAAGGATTTTGTCCTGGGCGAGACAACACACTTCCTCAAAGCGAACCATGGCGGAGTGAGCAGCGAGGAAATGTACGTTCCCCTGATCTCTATCCCCTGCTGATACAATCCCCCCACCTATTTGTGTTAATACACCACGTCAATCTACAAAATCATTTTATCGTTTTGTCAATTGCCTAAATGATAGAATGACAAAAATCCTCAGCTGCAGCTCTTCCTCCTTCCAGTGCAGAACAAGACCATGAAGGGGAAAAAGTTGATGTTACTCGATATCAGTCTATTACAACTAACTTCTTGACGACTTTTTCCTGTCTGGTTTGCAGCTTGCAGAAATATATACCGGCATTTATCTGGCCAATATCGATTCCATATGTTCCGGCGTTCTTAATGCCACCAGAGATTTCTTTGACTAAGCGGCCGCTGACATCATAGAGTAATATTCTAACATCGGTCCGGTGATTCAGAGAGAAACCTACCCATGGTTCACGTGTGGGATTGCTAGCGAAAAACAAATCATTAACCGGGTTTGTCTGCCCGAACTCATCGATTCCGACAAAAACTTGGCATGTTTTAAGTATCCACGCGTTTGGGTCAAAGCCGATTGCGGTGACCGAATCAGGAAGAGTGATCACAACCTGCTGCGGCGCCGTGGTGATCGGTACCGTGATCACAGTATCCGGACCAGCCGTGTAGAGCATTATCTCAACCGGCATATGGAAAACCGGCGGCGCGTTTGTCTGCATCTGGTGAATAGCAATCGTGGTCTCGTAGTCATTACCGGCTGGCACACTTTCCCAGAAAACGCGGTATTCTGGATGCCCCTGGCCGTAAACCCATTCATCAAAAAACCAGGTCAGATCACAACCGTAAACCGAAGAAAAAATTGCATTCATATCATCGGTACTCGCATTACCGTATTCAAAGGAATCACGGTACACCTGCAGCGCCGGGAAGAACTGAGCCTGGTCAAGATAGCGCAGCATATGCATTACCCAGCACGCCTTGCAGTAGGTGTAGCCGTAGTCAAACAGCTCGCTAAGCGGTGGATCATAGAGCGAATGCCGCCAAGCCTGATCCGATTGAAAATAGTATTGGGCACGCGTCTGCATGAGACTCACGAATTCACTGTAATTCCGGGTATACCAAATGTAATTAGCATCGCTATAAGTCGCACATCCTTCGTTGAGCCAGATATCCCGGAAATCAATGCAGGTTACCATATCACCCCACCACATATGCGCAAGCTCATGGGCCATACCACGGTCTGATTGTCCGGTCAGCCAGTTCCGATGTATGGTTGAGAGCTCCTGGTGTTCCATTCCACCCCATGCATACGGATACACAACGTCTTGACC
>JBAUFP010000407.1:0-2098 GCA_049679205.1 bacterium
CCTCCAAATTATGCGTGGAATTGTAATTTATCTACCTTGAGCTCAATCACCGCGGAGCAGGATACAATGCCCGATCCAACACATTTCTCACCTAATTCTCCAGCAGGTCAGGCTCCCACGCCTGACCGTCGGCGGCATGGGAGCCGCCTCTACAGGAAACGGGGATTCTACTTTCCTAAATAATCGTATCATTCCTCTACATCATCAAGTTTTTGACCTAGATTAAAGATCACGTATTCGTCCCCCTCGGAATAGATTGAGTACTGATCATACAATATCTCTTGTAGTTCATCTTGCTTTTCAAAATCATGAGAATCTGTAACGAGAAAATAATCATAATTTCTTGTACGCTCGGTAAACTCTTGTTCAAGATCAAATTCATCTCCACGCATACGCGTTGCATCAACATCACCTTGGCGCGGCCACAAAGGAACTTTTATCATCGCGAAGTATTCGAGTTGATAGCCATACGCTTCAGTTAATGCAATGACTTCTCCATCACGGGGGATAGCTTCACCAATTATCTCCCATTCCCTGGCTTTGTTACGATAATTACGTCTAGCAAGACCCACTCGTACTTTCCATAGTTGAGAAAAGACTGCGATTAAAAGCACGCCAACTGCTGCAGCTCGCCATACAACACGGCGAGAGCTAAGTTGATGAAAAACGGCAGCCAATGGGGGGGCAAGACAAAGCCCTAGGATTGGAACTAACATTAAATGGTAGTAATCGTGAGTCATGATCTGGTACGGCAGGGACAATCCATATAGCACGTAACCCACCCATGACCCAACCATCATCCCCCGCTCACTATCTGCTCGAAACATTAATACCCCCCACAGAGACAGGATAATTACATGAAAACCAAAATGGAGACTGATCAAATCGGCCCAGCGAACATAAAAGGCAGGGTCGAGCAACAACTCAGAAAATGAGAGCACAAAGAATCTAAATAAACCGCTTGATCGTTCAGGGATCAAGAACAGATTGTAGATGATCGCTGGTAGCAATGTCAGCCCGGCAATGATCCAGATTTTACGATCCGAAATCGCACCCCGAAGACCACGCTTCCCAAGCACGAGTCCCAACAAAGCACCACAAATCGGGAATACCGCCACCGCTTTAACCAATATAGCCACCCCACAAATCACGCCGGCTACCAACGTCCTTCGCCAAGTCGGTTGTTTACACCAGTAATGAAGTGCCAAGAAACTAAGGACGATCAACGATACCATGATGGGATCAGGTTGAAATGAACGACTGGCAAAAACACCAAAGGGAATGAACATATAATATGCGACCGCAATAATAGCCCCATCGGTGGTGCTCATATCACGGGCAAGAAGATAAAGTGCAACGCCCCCAATCAACCAGAACAAAGAGGTGTAAACCCTTGCAACCCAAAGATATTCACCACCTAAGATATGATAGGTTGTAGCAACAATACGCTCTAATATCCGCGGTTCATAAACCTCTCTTGCTTTCCACAGGTTCACCGCGGTACTCCGCATTTCGTCGGATACCGTATCAAGACCCTGATAGTACATCCCCCTTGCAATGACAGCCGAACCAAGCTGCCGGGTTGGGTGGAAATCTAAAGGTAGATCCGTTAGATCATACAAACGGATGCCTAGTCCAAGTGTAAACAATAAACCAAGTGTTACCCGAAGTACCCAGGGATGGGAGAAGAAAGTGTTTTTCGAACTCGATATATTCACATTGTTTTCTCTGATCACTCTATTCGATATCTAAACTCATCACTACGACCAATACAACCTTACCTCTCAGTGCTTCATCATACCTTACCTCAGGAATAGAACTGGAATGGCCGATACCTTGAGAGATAAGCAACACCCTTAATAACCTCTAATTACGCCCCGAAGTAATAATTTGGTCTACTGAAAAAAGCTGCTGCCAGCAGGAAAAGGTCACGATACCCATCACCTGGTTATTAGTCGTCAATGACCTTGAATTTATAAGGATCCTTATAGGATGAAGAATAACTTACATCCTCGAGTAATTCATAATCGCCATTGAAATAGTTGTTGAAAAGTAAGCGGAATGTGTTTACCGGTGTAATGGTTTCATATAATAACTC
>JBAUFP010000408.1:0-4581 GCA_049679205.1 bacterium
GGGATAATGTGACCGCCACCCGCACCGAACATTCCCATCGAAGTAACTATCATGTTGAATCCTTGTTTAGCAATCTTGTTTGGATTGAAAATCATGGACGATATAAAGATCGATCGCAAGAACCTAGGTAACATTACAAATTTTTTGAGGGGTCCGATCTGTTTCTTAAATCCTTCTTTCGCATAGCTGTGAATCTCGTCGTGTATCTCGTTTATGTTTTTTCTGTTCGCCTGACGGATAATGTGCGCCATAGGTTGACTTTGACCATCGATCTCCTTTTCTACATTGCATGAAACATGCATATCATCGAAGATCGCAAGTTTCCTGGGAGCGAATCTGAGTGCAGCAATACGTTTATTGGTCATGGCAGCGTCAGCTACGCACTTGATGATAAAAGATGTTAAAGAAGGGACAGATTCTCCCTCACTCTTTTTTTTCTTCAGGTACTTTCGTACATCAGTGACATCTGCCTCGAAGAGAACATGAATCATATGCTTCTTTTCTGCCGGAACCATGACATCTACCACAATCTCGCGAACACGTGGGAAGTCAACGATATGATAGCCGTCCTTTTGAGTTTTACTATTCATTTGTCATTCCTCCCTTTTATATAATTAGATAACCTTTTGTGTAAGTGCAATGTATTTAATTTTTTAGTGATGATTATCTTGTGATGGCATAACGTTGGCTTCAGGGGCACGGCATTGGTAGCTATAGAAATTCTTTGCTCATAACAATTCGCCAAAATTCGCACTACTTACCCCACGGCGTAGCCTAGTCAGCTGTAGCGGGGGTTAGAGCGATAACACTTACACACCTGTTGGCACCTTCTCATCTCCAAAGGACCAAAAATAAAAAACTTTCGAAAAAAGCTTGTCCAGACCTACGGCTATCAATGTTCCAATCCCAAACATAACAAAATCTAAGATGTCAAATGTGTTACCAAGGAGAGGTATCCCAAATCCTTGTGCGATTTCGGTAGCCATTGCTATCAAGAAAACAAGGATGGCTTTCGTCATCCAGCCTTTTAGGAATGGTAACGTAATATCGTTGATACAAAGCAGAAAGAAGATTGCGATAGGAATAACGATGTCAGAGAAAAAGCTATAGTAATAAATAAACAGCCTGCCACTGAGATAACTACCAACTCTAAAGATGTGAATAGCTGCAATAAGCAGAATCACTACGATGGCAACCGCCATTCTTTTAAAATTGAAGCGGAATTCTGGGACAGGCGAATCTTTTTCCATGTTTCAGGTTCCTGTCGGTGTTGTCGTGCTAACAGGTTGATAACCCAATGTCTTAATGCGCGAAATCAAGCAAATACGTTTTATCCGAATCAAAATCGGTGTAAGATTTGGATAATATCTCTCCTAAGAATGTTATCAGTACAAATCCTGTAGATAAAGTGAAATATTGTAGCTTATCCATTAAACCTTCACGATAATGGATTATATCAATATATCAGAACCACTTTTTCAACAGCCAGGTATCTTGTATGTCGATATTCAAATAACTACAATGAATTATCAACAGGACTGGCTTGTCTATGAGCTTCGCTGACATCCATTGTAGTTTGTTTTAGGTATCGATTCAGGACTTGCAAGTCGGAATGCCCCATAAAATTTTGTAGGTAGTAGACATTCATTCCTGATCTTAAGCAGCTCAAGGCAAATTGACGACGGAAAGCGTGTAATGTAGGAGTATCAAAACCTGCTGACTTAGATCTCCTTACCACCATACTTTTCAAACCGTAGTAAGTTAACCGCTCGTTTTGGTCATTCGTAACCCATAACGCGGGTAAGTCATTGATACGTAACCTCAAATATTTACGTATAGCCTTTCTTGATTTCTGACCGATGAATACAGTTCTTGGCTTTCTCCCTTTACCTTCACGTATCAGAATTTCTCCAGTGATTGGATTGATATCATCCAAGTCCATATTCAAGAACTCACTTGCCCTAGCCCCGGTGTCTAATAATGATAAAAATATTGCCCTGTCCCTTATTCCGGTGAATGTATTTTTAGGGCAAGCATCACACAAGACGTTAACTGTATTTATGGGGACTGGTTCGAGAGGTTCTAAATTAACCTTGGGTGCCTTGACCTTGCGAATTGGATTTTTCCATTCTTCTGGTTCAACTTCATCTTCCCACCAGTATAAAAATGCTCGTAACGATCGATAAGCTGCGCTAATGCCACCCGGATTATGACCTTTTTCTTCCAACCAAATCAAGTATTTGCGTATAGTATTAGGATCCAATTGATCTATTTGTGTGATTACCTGCGAGTCACAGAAATGGATAAATATGTTTAAATGTCTGCGGTAGAAATCGAGTGTGCCCTTTGTTAAATTTTGAGCCTTCCGGTCAAAAAGGAAAGCTTCAATCCATGTGAGTAAGTAGGTGTCTTGGGTGGATATTTCGATAATCCCTTGCGCGATTGTCGGTCAATTCATTTTTCACTCCCCGGTTTGTAGACGATGAAATGTAAATAAGTATCGATAAAAGTGGATCAATGTTAAAACAGGGGACTCATAAGCCTTGTGTCGCGGGTTCAAGTCCCGCCCTCGCCACTTAACCGAAAATGGCAGTTTTCCCCGTAAATCCCCGATTAGTTGGGGGTTATCGTGGACTATACATAATATTATAAGGATAGTCCCTCTGTTGAACAAAACCTTTTCCTGCAACCCCTTCTCTTGCAGGAGCATTGCTCAATGACCTTCTACAGCCAGAAACCCTCGTGTACCCTTCTTGCCTCTTCTTCAAGGATAGGCCCAATAACTTCGATGGGTTTTTTCCCTTTTCTCAGGAGTTCCCGACAGGGCAGATAAAGCACCTCTTCGGTATCCTCACCTACCATTTCATAAAGACCTTCCTCGCTGAGACCATATATTACCCTTCTTACATTCCCCCAGAATATCGCGCCGACACACATTGGACAAGGTTCTGTACTGGTGTAGAGCGTACATCTTGCGAGGAAATCCCGGTCATGCTTTCTTGAAGCTTGCCTCATTAGATTGGTTTCTGCATGCCCAGTGCAATCTCTTTCGGTGACCACTGTGTTTTCCGCTTCCATTAGGATGTGGCCCTTTTCGTCGACGAGTACTGCTCCGAAAGGGTGATTACCTCTGTCCCTAGCTTTTCTCGCAATATCAATCGCAATTCGCATAAATCTGAGGTCGTTTTCATTCATCTTCTACACCTTTGCACACTTAGTATAGCTGCCATACGGGTTGATAACCAAATATTTCAATCCACTGATGTCGGTAACCTCGCAGGGCATCGGTCGGGGCACGACAGCAGGTTCTCTTTATGCGACGTTGATTCCTGCTGTCGTGTTATGACCGGCTTCACTTGGCGCTTCACCCCTTTGTCTGGCTTTCCCTCAATTGTGTGAACATAGTGTATTTTGAGCGTTGAATTTTGGTCAGGAAGCACTCCGCTTCATGAATTGGAAATACCCAAAGCCCAACGTCAATAATAGGTAAAGTCCGACGACTGCCCAACCGAGTGTGTTCATGACCCCGGAGAGTACAGCCATGAGCGCCACGATGAAGCCAATGGCGTCATAGACGAAGAGGGCGAGGACGCTGGCCCGTAGTGCCTCCGATCCTGAATCGTTTCGAGCGAACCAGGTTAGGAAAAGATTACCAATTAGGCTTGCTCCATAAAGTCGTGCCACAAATATCCCGCCTGGGTCTAGCGTGACACCGAAGAACGCCATCAAAGGTCCTGGTATAAGCAGGAAGAGGATTCCGAATACGAGACAGACAACAGCCTTTATAACCAACATAGTTTTGAGTTTCATTGGATTGACTCCTTCCGATAATTTACTTGTGAGTTCAGGTGAACAGTGAATTTGGTGTGTACATCGCACCATCTCCCTCAAACCGCTCTCGGTCTCAATGATTCATAGATTGCTCCTTTCTGCCATTGTGGGCTGATCACTAGTGTTGACTACCGAAGGTAACCAAACGCTCACTTCACGCAATCGGCGACATAACTATTACACACAAAATGCCTCCTACCGAATGATAGGAGGGCGATGAATGGGGCTAAGTTACTCCCTTTGCCATTCACGAATTGGCGGTAAATGGTGTATATATTCGCTAATATCAGTATATAGAAGGTTTTACTTCTACGCAAGTGCCAACCCGACTTTTCTCATTCTCGAAACGAAAGAGGGGACCATCCCTTCTCAGACTTATCAGCGTATCAACAGCGCCCTTCAACGCCCTTAAACCTCGAAAAAGACAACGTTTGTTTAGGTGTTGATTTCCGATAATAGCAGTTTCTAGATCTCGAGAAATACTTTTCTGCACCATCATAGGGTTCACTGCTTGGGCTGTATCATTTTCATCCTTCCCTCCCAGCACGTCTTGACGGTTATCAATTACAACAAGCCCAGCATCAAATCGCGTAATAAGTGTTTTGAACTTGTTGCTCCTTAGCCCGGTTTTATTATCTACGCCTTGGCTGGTTGTGAAAAATAACGGTTTGTCTTTAATGCCCAGCTCGTTCACAAGTTGAGTGATTCTTGTTGAAATAAGTACAAGAGCCATTTGTTCATCAATGGATA
>JBAUFP010000409.1:0-4857 GCA_049679205.1 bacterium
ATCTTGAGTAATGCGATATCAGTGCGTGGGTCAGTGCCCACAATTTCTACTTCGTCGCCCTTGAATTCTTGCTTGTTAGTTAGTTTGACTACGATATCAGACGCACCCCTTATCACGTGATAATTCGTCACCAGATATCCGTCCTCAGAAATGAAAAAAGCTGAACCTAGGGTTTGAGTACGCTGTTCTGATCTGGGTGCGCCTTTAAAGAAATCTCTGAACAGTTCTTCCCACGGTCCTTCGAAACGCCACTCGAATCCAGGGAACGTACTGCTGACAGTTCTTTCGGCTGATATGTTGGCGACCGCGGGTGTCACATTTTCGACGACCCTGGTGAAGGGACTTTCTTCCCTTTCCGTCACCAACGGTGTGGCCGAACTATGTTCATTGCTTGCTTCGCTGCGGTTTGCCAGGTTTGGTAAACCGGCCGTTATGATAATACCAAACAAGAACGCGAATACCGCTGCGGCACCAGCGATTATGCCGGCATTGCGGAATGAAATGTTCTTATGCACCATTACCTCCTAAACCACGGAATTTTCTGTGCATCACAGTTAGAAGTTTCTTTATTTGTGGTAGTAGCATTTTAAAACTGATACTACTTCTTCTTTCGCTTTTGCTCATTGCCCACTTTCTTGTATTCGAGATTCTTTTTCTTAAGCTTCCGCTCGATTATTCTAATCTTGGATACAGCACTCTTGACTTTTTTGCTCGTCTGCCACGTCGTTTTTTTCTGAACAAATGCTGACTGGTATACCTCGCTGCCCAGTTCAGTAAAACGGTCGCGGAGCTTACGACTCAAATCAATAATTTCCAGCTTCAGAGTCCCTTTCTGAGTCAAATCACCGGCTTCCTTGCCAACGACCCTCGAAGCATCATCCAACCATTTAACTACATCATCCCAGATGTTTGCCATGTGTTCCTCCTTATTTTTTAGACATCCAAAAAAGTCATCCGTTTATCGTGGGTTTTGTGTGTTTGTACGGAAAAGAAGTTCTGGTTATGTTTCTCTGATTTCTTTTTCTTTTTCTTTCTGCACGTCATCAACTTTGGTGATGAACTCATCGGTAGTATGCTGTACATCTTCGTGCGCTTTGAATGAGGCGTCCTCGGAGATTTCCTTTTCCTTCTCAAGTCTTTTGATTTCGTTGTTAGAGTCACGACGGATGTTACGAATGGCTACCTTGGTTTCTTCAGCCATCCTCAGCGTCAGCTTTATGAGCTCCTCACGTCTTTCGGTGGTGAGGGGCGGTACCGCAAGACGGATCACGTTGCCGTCGTTGTTCGGGGTTAACCCGACCGCGGATTTGAATATTGCCTTTTCGATATTAGGTAAGGCTGTTTTGTCCCAGGGCTGGATAATGATCAGCCGTGGTTCTGGAATGCTGATTGTCGCTACTTGATTCAGGGGCAGTTGACTGCCGTAGTATTCGACCTTGATACCTTCCAGGAGCGCGGGCGAGGCGCGACCGGTTCTTAGCTTTGAGAGCTCCTGGGCAAGTAGTAACAATGATTTCTGCATTTTGATATCAGTGTTTTTCTTAATTTCTTCAATCATCTCGTCCTCCGCTAATGATTGTTCCTATGTTCTTACCATGTATTATGTCCGAAAGTTTGTGTTTCATGAAATTATAAACACAGATTGGTATGTGTGCCTCACGACATATGTTGAAGGCGGTCAGATCCATGACCTGGAGGTTTCTGGCGATCACCTGGTTACAGGTCAGTTTCTTGTAAAATGTGGCTCGCTTGTCCTTGTGGGGATCTGATGAGTAAACACCAGCTACTTTGGTGCCTTTGATAAGCACATCCGCATTCAACTCCGCTGCTCTCAGGGCGGCTGCGGTATCCGTCGTGAAAAGCGGATTGCCGGTACCACCGACAAAGACTATGGTCCCTCCTGAATTGTAGAATGCCAGGTCTTTGGATTTATTGAAGCGCTCGGCAACACCATCAATGGCAAGAGCACTGCTTACTCTCACTTCGTGGCTGGCCTTTTTCAGCATTGAGGAAAGTATTAATACATTGATGACGGTTCCCATCATTCCGCACAGGTCAGCATCGATTTTGTTCAGTCCCTTAGCATCACGCCCTCTTATGATATTACCGGCACCCACCACGATTCCCATCTTCGTGCCCAGTTTTCGGGCCGAGGTGATCTGCTTAACCGTGTACTGTATTTCCGCTTGATTGAATGTTGTGTCTTGATTACCAAAGAATTCTCCTGATAATTTAAGGATTATCCTGCGGTATTTTCTGTGTTGTGATTTTTGCTTCATTCACCGAGGCGAAAACGTACGAAACGCCTCACGATGATATTTTCACCGAACTTGGCGATTTGTTCTTTCAGATACTCACCGACGCTCTTCTCGGGGATTTTTACAAATGGTTGCTCGATTAGACATACGTCGGAGTAGAATTTCTCCAATTTCCCCGCAACAACCTTCTCAACGATCTCAGGTTTTTTCTTCATATCCTGAACCATGCTACGGTAGATTTCTTTTTCCCGTTCGACTGCGTCGGCCGACAATTCTTCCCTCGTAACCACCATCGGCTCGCTGGCCGCAATCTGCAGCGCAATATCACGGACAAACCTTCTGAACTCGGTGTTGCGTGCAACAAAGTCGGTTTCGCAGTTGACTTCGACAAGCACGCCTAGCCGATCACCCGGATGAACATAGGCATCGATGATGCCCTCTTTAGTGATGCGTCCTACCTTCTTTGCGGCTAAGGCTAGTCCCTTCTTACGTAATATCTCAACCGCCTTTTCGATATCACCTTCTGCCTCAGTGAGTGCTTTCTGACAATCGACGATGCCGGCGCCAGTTCTTTCTCTAAGTTCCCTCAGTTTCTCCCGATCCATAATTCTCCTTTTCCTCCGCTTCGAATCCTTTTCTGCCTTCGGCGACTGCATTAGCAATGACCTTGGTGACGAGGGAAATTGAGCGGATTGAATCATCGTTGGCCGGTATCGGATAATCAATTTCGGTTGGGTCGACATTGGTGTCGACGATCGCAACCACCGGAATATTGACACGCAGCGCTTCACGGAGCGCAGTTTCATCTTTGTGAATGTCGACAATGAAGACCATACCGGGCAACCGGTCCATGTCTTTAATACCTTCGAAATATTTAAGTAACTTCTGGTACTCGCGCTCAGCGCGCGCGAGTTCCTTTTTTGAGGTCATGATCCAGCGGCCATCCTCTTTCATCTGCTCGAATTCTCTAAGCCTGGAGATACGTTGACTCAAGACATCGAAATTGGTCAGCAGTCCGCCCAACCACCGTTCGGTCACGTAGAAGATGTTTGCCCGGACGGCTTCTTCTTTGATGATATCTTTGGCTTGTTTCTTAGTGCCAATGAAGAGGATGCCTTTGCCTTCCTCGGCAATGCGTACGGTTGCTTCGTGGGCGCGCTTGAGGGATTCGTGGGTTTGTCTCAGGTCAATTATGTGAATGCCGTTTCTCTTGCCGAAAATGTATTTTTCCATTTTTGGGTTCCAGCGTTTGGTGCGGTGTCCGAAATGACAGCCCGAACTGACCAATCTTTCGAATGTTAACTGTTCCAAGATGCCTCCCTTATCGCTTAGAGAATTGGAATCTCTTGCGCCTTTTCGCCAAACCGTACTTGCATCGTTCTTTCTTCCTGGGGTCGCGTTTCAGCAGGCCGGCGCTTTTAAGCGTAGGCCTCAGCTCCGGGTTATGCTTGACTAGTGCCCGGGCAATACCCTGGCTTAGTGCGCCTGCCTGACCTGATATTCCACCGCCCGAAATTTGTGCCTTTATGTCGATACTACCCATGACCCCGGCGGTGACCAGAGGTAAGTTAACCAGGTCGACCAGGTCTTGGCGGCCGAAATATTGCAGTGGGGCGCGATTGTTAACTCTTATTACACCACTACCCGAAGTCAAAAAAATCTTTGCCGTTGCCGTTTTCCTGGAACCGGTCGTTATTTGCGGCATTTCATATCCTCCTTACAGTTTGATTTCCTTAGGCGACTGCGCTGCATGCGGATGCTTAGAATCAATATAGATTTTTAAGCGCTTTAGCCGCCGTGCCCTTAGTCTATTCTTTGGCAACATACCGCTGACCGCATGACTGATCACGCGTTCGGGGTGTTTTTTCATCATTGTTTCAAGGTTAATGCTTTTTAGGCCACCCGGGTAAAATGAATGAGTGTGATAGATCTTTCCTTTCATCTTTCCCCCGGTGACGCGAAATTTGTCGGCATTCAAAATCACCACATAATCACCGCAGTCAACATGGGGCGTATATTGTGGCTTGTGTTTGCCGATTAAAACAACGGCTATTTTCGAGGCTAACCGTCCCAGAATCTTGTCCGTGGCATCGACAATATACCAGTTGCGCATGACATCTTCTTTCTTAAGAATTCTCGTTTTCATAGACCACAATTATAAGCAAAATCAGCCAAATGTCAATAACTAGATAAAAGGCGATGGTCTTGTATTGCAGCTAAAAATCGGACTACCTTGACAACCTTGGTGAGGCTTGCCCTGAGGGCAGTATAGGCAGATCGTCAAACGTTCGACGGTAACGAGGCCCGTTTCGTAAGGCGGTAACGTATAACGTCAAGAAAACCTTCTCGACGCAGTCGGCTTCGCCTCCCTTGCTCGAAGAATAATGCCTGTTACTGCTCGATCGTTGTCGAGAACAAAAGTATGTATACACTGGGGGACAGGGGTTGGCTTTTTGGCAATGCAGGACAAGCAGATCGTCAAACGTTCGGCGGTAACGTGCCACGTCTGAAATCGAGCCAGGATGCAGGGGAAGGGGTTGGCCTTTTGGCAATGCATGACAAGGCTTGACCCGAGGGCAAAATCCTAAATCCTAAACCC
>JBAUFP010000410.1:0-7639 GCA_049679205.1 bacterium
CCGCTCACCCCGAGTGTATTATTCTACTACAATGATTTTTCTGCTATTAAACAGGTCAAGAGCATCAGTTGTTAGAAAATAAACACCATCTGGGAGATCATGTATTGGCAGGCGCATGGTATGAGCGCCGGCACTAAGGTGGAAATTGTTATATTGCTTCACGCGCTGGCCAGTGGCATCATAAATTGCGAACCTGGCTGCTGCATCGATTGGGAGATGGATTTTCAAAGCGATTTCTCGGTTTGTCACAGGGTTCTGCAGAACCTCAAGATGATATTGAGTCAAGACCCGTTGCGTGAATTCTTCGACGCCATAGAGCAGATACTCGTAAACCTGCATCCCGGCATAGCCGTTAGCCAGGAAGACATACGGGCCGTCAATTGCGACATCGCGGCTGTAGTCAACACCCGTGTATAAGCCGCTCACGACTGGAGCCAACGGATTGGAAATATCCACGATACGCATGCCAGTGCTGGCCCCGGCCAGATAGGCTAGATTACCAAGGATTTTGATGCCCCATGCGTAACCCAGGTTGATTGCTACTTGTTGGGGGTTGGCAGGAGTTGATACGTCAAAGACCAATAGGCCGTCTCCACCATCGGCAAGGTAGGCGTATGATCCGGAGACGGCGACATCTTTGGCCAAGCCCTGCGTATCAAAGTATCCGGTTTCCTGGGGATTGGTTGGGTCAGCAATATTAACGATGCGTAAACCTCCGCCTGTGCCGTCGGCCAGATAAGCGAAAGTGTCGGCGACCGCAAGATTCCAGGGGTCGCCCGGCGAATCATAGTACCCGATTTCCTGCGGATTGGTCGGGTCTGATATGTTCACGACGCGCATTCCGCCCGCCGATGCGTCGGCAACGTATGCTAAGGTGTCGATTACCACTATGCCACGCGCAACCCCGGGCGTGTCATAGAAGCCGACTTCAGCGGGATTGGCCGGATCACTGACATTGAGGATGCGTAGACCAGAACCTCCGCAGCCAACATATGCGAGCGTATCGACAACGACGACATCCCATGCAGTATATAAATCATAAGCGCCCGCCCATTGAGGATTGGCCGGACTCGATACATCAATGATCACAAGGCCAGCACCATCGTCAGCCAGGAAAACATGTGAGTCTTCGAAATCCACACTCCATGCCTGATGAGCTGTGAAGAAGTTACTCAGTTGTTGGGGATTGGCAGGATCACTTATGCTGAAAATGCTGGCGCCAGTAAAACCATCCGCAACAAAGGCGTGTGTTCCTGAAATGTTGATATCCCAACACCAACCATTGGTGTTGAAATAGCCTATTTCCAGAGGGTTCGTCGGAATATTGATGTTGATGATGCGGAAACCGCCGCCTGAACCATCAGCAACGTAGGCACATGAGTCGTGGAGCATGACCCGCCGCGCGTCCCCCGGCGTGTCGATTGACCCGATCATTTGGGGGTTGGCAACGTCGGCAATATTGACCACGAGTAGCCCACTGCTTCCATCACAGACATATGCAAAGGTGTCTTTGACAGCCACACCCCAACAATAACCAGAAGTCGCGAGTAGCCCTGCTTCTGAAGGCCCGGTCGGGTCAGTGCAGTCGTATATCCGTAAACCCTCATTAGAGCATGCAACATAGGCATAGCCACCTACTGCATCAAGACCACGGGTTAAGCCAGGGGTAACAAAGTATCCGACTTCACTCATAATTGCCGGATTCGCAACATTCAATATCCTCAAGCCTCCGCTACCGCTCGCAATAAAGGCCAGGGTATCAATGACCCGCACTTCATTTGCCTTGCCTTCAGGGATGAGGCGGCCCAGAAGTGCCGGGTTATTGGCAGAAGTAATGTCCCAGATTTCAAGACCTCCAACATCATCGGCTATGTAAAGGAGCTGTGCAGATGCGTCATAATGTAATCCATTGGCCCGTCCCCGCGTCCGAATTGCATCGGATACAATGTTCGGGGAATTTGGTGCGGTGACATCCAGAATATAGACTCCGCCCCCTGAAGTAAAATAAGCAAGCGAGCGTGCCGAATCGCAGTAGCCAGCATTCCAGTAACCAAAAGGCCAGTTACCAACAAAATGGACTTCCAATGAATCAAACCGGTGTTGATTACTCTCCTGGGTAACAGCAAAACCGTCATTTGGGGATGCCTGGGCAAGAGGGATGAGGACCAGCGATAGAATTAGTATAAAGGCTTTCAATGATCACCTCCTCGATTATACAAAATGCACACGGTATGTTATCTTGTGTATCACCTCCTTTATATGAATGTAGAATGAACTCTGTAAAGGCAGAGTATGCCCTTTCTTTCGGATGGATATGAACCGACGTACTACATTATAAAAAGTTTCAGTGGTGTCGTCAAGGATGAAGAATGTTGGTGGTTGAGTGACTGCTAAGGGTCAATCCCCCCTCCACTGCTTAACCCTTGAGATAGATTGCGGTCAAATCTCTACCCCGTACGCTTTCGCTACGAGGCGGGCTTTGAACATAGCAATCAACATATAGCCTCCTAACCGTGATGTGGTTTATCATTATACTCATGTGCGGTGTCTGAGTGTGAGCCAGGCATTGTCATATGTAGAGCCGGGTTGGTACCATCTCTGTTGATATCGGCTTCACGTTGAGCTAACGTCCACTTGTCATGGCTCGGATGATTTGTGTGTGGATCGTGTTCAAAGTAGAGATCTGCCCCCGACCGCCGATCCAACTTTCACGCACCTTGACTCCTTCTTGTCAGTGTCTATATTTGTCTAATTGCAGACCCGACAGCATGATACTCTGGGCGAGGAAATAGCCAATAGCATCACGCATGGCATTGGAGCCGGATTGAGTGTGGTGGGGTTAATCGTTTTGGTCGTATTGGCTACATTGTATGGTGATGTTTGGCGGATTGTCAGCTTCAGCATTTATGGAGCAACCTTGATCATTCTGTACCTTGCTTCAACACTATACCATAGTTTTCGAAATAGAAGGGTTAAGAGAATTTTTAAAATCCTCGACCATTCCACAATTTTTTTGTTGATTGCCGGTACCTATACTCCTTTTTTATTGGTTAGCCTGCGCGGTGTATGGGGTTGGATATTATTTGGAATTATTTGGGCATTGGCCGTGTCGGGCATAGTGTTCAAGGCCCTCTGCATCGATCGTTTCAGGAAGCTCTCGGTTTTAATCTATATTCTGATGGGCTGGTTGTGTTTGATCGCGGTTAGGCAGATGGTAGTTCGCATCCCCCTCGGTGGTCTTATTGGGCTAACCGCTGGTGGGGTCCTCTATACGGCGGGCGTCGTGTTTTATGCCTGGCGTAAATTGAAATTTAGTCATGCCATCTGGCATTTGTTTGTGCTGGGTGGCAGCATTTGCCACTATTTCTCAATTCTCTTCTACGTGTTGCCAAAGGGATAATCAAAGATTTTGAGTTACTATCTTGACTAGCGAATCGACATCTAAACCATACTTCTTGTATAGAATTTCGGCACTGTCTGACGCTCCATACTGATTTATCCCCATTGTGACAAGTTTCATATGTATCTTTTCGCGTGCCATTTTTTGAGCAACTATACAGCCCAGTCCTGAGCTTGCGATATGATCTTCATAGGTCACAACCAGTTTTGTGTCTGCAGCTTCTCGAAGAATTCTACTGTCAATGTGCAGGGGTGATGTGACATTGTATATGCGAGCGGAGATACCCGCGGCGCTCAGTTTCTCAGATGCTTTGATTGCGAGGGATAACATTGCGCCAAATGTCATTATTGCGCAGTCTTTACCTTCTCTTATCAGGTCGCACGTGCCGTATTCGAACACGTAGTTATCGTCGAATAAATTCTTGTTGTCCCGGGTTTTTATGACCGGCATCTTCGTTCTGCCCAGACCTATTACATAGTTGCCTTTTTGGTTAAACAGATTGCGCACGACATGATCAGTTTGATTTGGATCACCGGGTACAACGAGTTTAAAGCCAAAGAGATTTTTCAGTAACCCGATATAGTCAATGCAGTGATGAGTTTTCCCGTCAGGGCCGACATTATAGCCGAGATGTGTAGCGCATATTTTCAGGTTCGTGTGGTTTATATCGTTCAACCGGAGCTGGTTGTATACTTCATCGATAGCAAATACCCCAAAGTCTGCCCAGATTGTTACTACACCATTTATGGATAATGCCCCGGCAATGGTGGCGGTAGTGTGTTCACTTACACCCGCTTCGAAGAAATTCTGCGGGCGTATTTTAGCGAATTTATGGGATTTGACGGACTCGGCCAGGTCGCAGTCTAGGACGGCCATCGGAACCCCCGGGTTGAGTTCGGCGATTTCCGCAAGTACGCTGCCAAAAACCGCGCGGGGATGGGTTTCTTTATCGTAGACCTTGTGTTTTCCCGTTTGGATCCGGGGCATACTCGGGTTACCGCGTTTGTGGCTTTGGGTCTTGCGAGCGGCCTCGGTCTTGCGTATTTCTGCAAGATCATCAGGGATATTCAACTCAAGGAGCGCATTTTTCGCTTCTTCCTCGTTCAGTGCCCGGCCGTGGTATTCACACTGGTTTTCCATGAATGAAACACCTTTGCCAATATTCGTCTCCGCAATTATTACGTACGGGTGATCATTGTCGGCCAATGCTTGTCTTGTAGCACCGTAGATCTCTCCAAAATTGTGTCCCGAAACCTCCAACACGCGCCAGCCGTCGGCAAGATAATTACCCTTGATGTTGACCGGCATAACATCTTCAGTCCTTCCCGAGATCTGGATATGGTTGTGGTCGATGATCACGGTTAAATTATTCAGGTTGTACTTGCGGGCAAACCTTCTGGCTTCGGAAACTTGCCCTTTTGCCTGTTCACCATCGCTCATTACGACAAAGGTATTGTAGTCCAACCCGTTCAGCCTTGAGGCAAGAGCAAACCCGCACCCGGCAGATAGTCCTTGACCGAGGTTCCCAGTTGTCCACTCGACACCCGGGATATTTCTCTCAATGTGCCCTTCGAAAGGGCTGTCAAATCTTCTGAACCCGGTCAAAATGTCTTGCCGATCAATAAAACCCAAATTTGCCAGGCACGCATACAGACCAGGTGAGGTATGACCATGGCTGATAATGATACGATCACGACGAGGGTCGTCCGGGGTTTCTGGTGAGATACGTGCATAGGAATATAGAGTAAGATAGATGTCGATCGAAGACATCGAGCCGCCCGGGTGTCCTGACCCGGCGATCGTTGTCATCTTGATGATATCGCCGCGGCATAGCCGTGCTTTTTCCTTTAAATCCTTTACCTCTTGTTCTGTAAT
Organism: bacterium; assembly: GCA_049679205.1. Taxonomy (GTDB): domain Bacteria; phylum Hydrothermota; class Tepidihabitantia; order SM23-42; family SM23-42; genus SM23-42. The sequence goes on from JBAUFP010000410.1 coordinate 5,276, forward strand.
GTCTCTTGTGAATCCCTGCATGTTCAAATCCTTCCCTCTCCTTGTTACATCACCACAACCTTGAAATCACCTTCACCAAAGGCGTAATCCGCCCTGATGCGTAGTATCAAATTATATTCTTTGGCGATTTCCGCTATCGTCTCTGCGTGGCGGAGGCTTAGAAAATCAGCCAGGCGTGGCGATGTTTGAAGTTCGACCATTTTCCCCTTGATATTTCTTCCATTATTCATGAACCAGCGTTCAACATAACCAACCGCACTCTGCCGCGAAATAGTCCTTCCTCTTCCTTTGCATATTGGACACGGCTCACTCAGACTTGACGTGATGCTGGTCCGGGAACGTTCTCTTGTGAATGTTAGGAGGCCGAAATCACTGATGCCGCCGATTCGATACCGGGCCCGGTCTTCATGAATTAATGATCTGAATTCCCTGAGCAAACGGTTGATATTGTCTTTTTTGGAAAGATCGATAAGGTCAACCACAACCAATCCACCGATGTCCCGCAGCCGCAGCTGGCGTACAATCTCTTTCAACGCTTCAAGGTTGGTCGAGAAAGCTAATTTTTCTGCCTGTTTTTCCTTTGAGGACTTCCCGGTATTTACGTCGATGGTCACGAGGGCTTCGGTTTGGTCAGTCACGATGTATCCCCCGCTAGGCAACCATATTTTTCGCTCCAATATGCTCTTCAGTTGTTCTTCGATGGAGTATTTCTCAAAGATAGGTTGTGCCTCTTTGTATAGCTTAACCCGCGAGCGCATACGGGGTGACACTTTACCTAAATAGGTGATTATTTTACTGTAGGCAGATTCCGAATCCACGATCAAATTGCGAACTTCATTGTTGAATGTATCACGGACCGTTTTTATGAGTACATCAGGTTCTTGGTAGATTAGAATTGGAGCTGGGGATTTTGCCTTTTGGACACTACGCTCCCATTCACGGCGCAGCACTTCGATTTCCTTTTTGATCTCTTCGGACTTAGCGCGTGCGGCCGCGGTCCTGACGATTATGCCCATACCTTGCGGCTTGATATGTTTGGTGGTCCGGAAAAGCATTTCGCGTACGCGCCGTTGACGGATCCTACGTGATATCCCGATGTTTTTCGCGTTTATCAGCAGCACCACATAACGGCCAGGGAGAGAAATGTAGGATGTAATACGTGGACCCTTTATTCCGTAAGAGTCCTTAGTTACTTGAACGAGTATTTCCTGGTTTTCCCTGAGTTTTATTTCTTCAGGTCGGTATTCCTGCTCCATTTCGACTTCGCTCTCGAAGAGCTGGGAAAATTCTTCAAATGGTATTTCATTCAAGGGGAGGAAGCCATTTTTCTCAATACCGATGTTCACAAATGCCGCTTTCAACCCTGAAATTAGGTTCAAAACCTTGCCTTTGTATATGTTGCCCACCAGACTGGTTTGTTCGGCGCGGTCAAGATAGAATTCTACAAATTCACCATTCTGCATTACCGCGATTCTTGCTTCGGTGTTGGAGATGTTAACGATAATATCCTTTTTTATCACGTGACCTCCATAGGTGAATAAAGTTCATCTTCCTTCTTGATGAACATCATCGTTCGCGTTACCTTGTATTTCTTTGTTTGTTCTGATGGAAGCCCGGTCAGGTATGACATGAGGTCATAGATGTTGATCTGGCCGGTGCCGCAGTAAAGGGCGCAGGTTAGATTACCATTACTGATTGATATGGAATCTAATCCATCCAGAACATTTTTCTTGCCTGATTTGGTTTCCACATAGACTGGGTCTCGGGAATCAGGATCAATATTTTTTTTCAATTCGCCCTTATCTATTTCGACCTCGTAGTGGATCAGGTTTATTGAGCTGGAGAGCGATGGCGTTTTAGGATTCAAGGCGCGGATATCCAGTACCCGTATTCCTTTCGGAAGGCGGGTGTTCAACTCGCGCGAGATATTGCCGAAATATTCGGTATCGAGGTAGAGGTCGAAGAAATCTCCTTTGGATGTCTGCCCCACGCTCTTGGGTGGGCCAAAGGCAACTTTGGGTATCGGCGCGAAGCCCTGGGTGTATTTTATTGGTAGGTCGGAGCGGCGCAACGTACGGTAAATAGCGCGCGTGATATCGAGATGGGATGCGTAGCGATATGGTTCTCCCACCGTGTATTTCACGCGGTAGATTGCCGAAACGCCTTGTTTGTGATTTTCGCGGGTCGCACCGAGGTATTTTTCCTGACTCTCATAGTGTGTTGACCGGGTACCATCGCAAGCTTGGCAGTTTGCACACTTCTTATAAAAGCAATTGTCTGTTACTACACCAAGCCGGGACCTCTGGAATTCTTTATCTAAAAAATCTTTGCTGACTCCGATATCAACGATATCCCAGGGGTTTG
>JBAUFP010000411.1:0-10902 GCA_049679205.1 bacterium
AGATTAAGAAATGTCATGTTACCCTGAAAGGACCAACGACGACGCCAAAAAGAGGCGACCCGTGGCCCAATATAGAGAGTGCCAATGTTGCGGTGCGCAAGGAACTCGACCTGTTTGCCAATGTACGGCCGGTGCGGGTGCCAGCTCAAGGTATCGATTGGATGTTCTTCCGGGAGAATACCGAAGATGTCTATGCACTCGGTCCATTCGGTGTTGAGGTGACGCCGGATATCGCGATTGATTTCAAACTCATCACGAAGCCAGGCAGTGATCGGATAATCAGGTTGGCTTTTGAATATGCAAAGAAGAATAAGCGGGATCGAGTAACCGCGGTGACCAAGGCAAATGTCGTGAAAACCACGGATGGTCTTTTCTTAAAAGTATTCTACGAAATTGCTAAAGAATATCCAGGCATAAATGCTGATGATTGGTTCATTGATATCATGACTGCGAAGTTGGTGGACGAGAAGCGGCGTCGGGACTTCGAAGTAATGGTACTGCCTAATCTCTATGGTGATATCCTTACTGATGAGGCGGCGGAGTTTCAGGGTGGAGTCGGTACTGCAGGCAGCGCGAATATCGGCAAACGCTATGCCATGTTCGAAGCCATTCACGGCAGTGCGCCGCGTATGGTCAAAGAAGGTCGTGCACAGTATGCGGATCCGAGCAGCGTTATTCGGGCCGGGGCCATGCTTCTCAATCACATAGGTTATGGTGATTTGGGTAAGAAGCTAGAGATGGCTTTGGATATATGCGGTCAGTATGAGAAGAAGCTCGTGATGACCGGACGTGCGACCGGCGCAGCCGGTCGTGATTTCTGCGATTATATCATGGCGACCATGGCTGATGCGAATTTGAAAACCCGCTGGCAGCAGTATCAACAACGATAGTCTCAGTAGTAATGAAAAACCCCGCCCTAGTGGCGGGGTTTTTTTATCGGTAGGCCTGTATTTGCCCATGCACTTGACATCATGGTAAAATTGAATAGAATTTTGAGATGGCTACAGAGGGCAAATTTGCACTTGTGACCGGTGGTGCCACAGGCATCGGAGCCGCTATTGCCAGGAGATTTGTACAAGAAAGTATGCAGGTGGCAATCTGTGATGTTGATGTCGAGAAAGGCCAGGCAATTGCCGCTGAACTTGGTACGCAGGCTCATTTCCACAAGCTCGATATCGCCGCTGAACCCGAAGTAAACAGTGTAGTGGATACGATATTCGGTAAATTCGGGCGCATCGATGTTCTCGTAAACAACGCGGGTATAACCAATGACAAAGTTCTGATACGAATGAACGTTGAGGACTGGGAACGTGTCATCCGGGTCAATCTTACCGGAGCCTTTTTGATGACGCGGGCCGTGGTCAAACATATGATCAAGCAACGCTACGGCAGAATCATCAACATGGCATCGGTGATCGGATTGATCGGCAATTTTGGCCAGGCCAATTATGCGGCAAGCAAGGCAGGTATAATTGCCCTCACGAAGTCGTGCGCCAAGGAGTTCGCCCGTCGTAACATCCTGGTCAATGCAATCGCGCCAGGATTCATAAAAACCAGGATGACCGAGGTGATACCCGAGGAGATAAAGGAGAGTTATCTCAAACTAATACCCGTGGGCAGGTTTGGTGAACCAGAAGATGTGGCCGATCTTGTGGTATTTTTGTCTTCGGAACAGGCCTCTTACATAACCGGTCAGACGGTATGTGTGGATGGCGGAATGGTGATGCAATAGGAGGCACAAGGGTATTGAGGCGTGTCTCCGCCAAAGATAAAAGGAGGAATAACATGGCGCTTTTTGATGATGTGAGAGACATAATTGTGGAGCAGCTGCATGTCCCGCCAGAAAAAGTATCGATTGATGCCAAGTTCATTGAAGACCTTGGTGCAGATTCCTTGGATACGGTTGAATTGATCATGGCGTTTGAGGAGAAATTCGGACTTCAGATATCAGAAGAGGAGGCACAGAAACTGGACAATGTTGGTAAAGCAGTTACCTACCTTGAAGAAAAGTTGAAGCAAAAATGAGAAGGGTTGTCGTCACCGGTCTTGGCGCAATAACACCACTGGGTCTTGATGTAAAAACGACGTGGGAACGATTGCTGAAAGGCATGAGTGGGATCGACAGGATTTCATCGTTCGACACGTCTCAGCACTCAGTGAAGATCGCTGGGGAAGTGAAGGATTTTCGCCCGGAAGATAAGATTCCTCCAAAATCGGCGCGAAGACTTGACCGCTGCGTGCAATTCTCCCTGTGGTCGGCCATTGAGGCGGTTGAAGATGCGAAGATCGATTTTACAAAGTACGATCCCGACCGTATTGGCGTGATAATCGGATCTGGTATCGGTGGTCTGTCGACCTGGGAAGCGGAGCATACAAAGTTTGTGAATCAAGGGCCGAGTCGTGTGTCGCCTTTCCTGATTCCTATGATGATCAGCGATATGACATCTGGTTACGTGTCTATTCATTGGGGGTTGAAAGGACCCAACTACACGACAGTTTCGGCCTGTGCTTCAGGGGCGCATGCTATTGGTGCTGCGTTCCGCGCTATTAAATATGGTGATGCCGACGTCGTGGTTACGGGTGGTGCAGAAGCGCCGATTACACCTTTTGCTCTGGCTGGTTTCAGCAATATGCGGGCGCTTTCACGCCGCAATGATGAGCCGCAAAAGGCATCCCGCCCCTTTGATAAGATGCGCGATGGTTTTGTCATGGCCGAAGGTGCCGCGACGTTGATACTCGAGGAACTGGAATTCGCGCGCAATCGGGCAGCCAAAATATATTGCGAAATCCTGGGGTTCGGCGCCACTGGTGATGGATATCATATCACGGCTCCGGCTCCGGAAGGTGAGGGCGCACGGCGGTCAATGGCACGTTCGATTCGGGAGGCCGCCTGCAATCCTGAAGACATAGCATATATCAATACCCACGGTACATCGACCGAGTTGAATGACAAGTTTGAGGCAAGAGCGATCAAAGACCTCTTTGATGGACATTCGAAGAAACTCGTTCTCAATGCTACGAAATCGATGGTCGGTCACAGCCTCGGTGCGGCGGGTGCGGTCGAGGCAGTGGTCACGATACTTTCAATAAGGGATCAGACAGCACATCCGACCCTTAATCTTGACGATCCTGATCCAGAGTGTGAAGGGTTGGATATAGTGAGAGGGCAATCAAGGCAGTTAGAGATAGAGTACGCACTTTCCAATTCGCTCGGTTTCGGCGGTCATAACGTGACCCTGTGCATGAAACGTCCTTGATGCTGCAGATGTATGCGTTCTGGTCAAAAAGTTGTGATTGGTGTTGGAGGGAATATTGGTACGGGCAAAACTACCGTGGCGAAGATCTTTAGCGATCTTGGTGCGCAATACATTTCAGCTGACGAGATTGGCTGGGATGTGTTGCCGGAGATAACGGACGTTTTAAAGAAGGAGTATGGCGAGGGAGTAATGTTGGGCGGAAAAATCGACAAGCAAAAACTTCGTGATTTGGTTTTTTCGAGTGCACACAATCTTGAATTTCTTAACCGTGTCTCGCATCCAATCTTGACGAAACGCATCATCGAGAAAACAGAGGATATCAGATTTGGCGTTGTGGTGATCGATGCGGCATTACTCTTTGATTGGCCTGAGGTATGCGAGATCGTTGATTATTCTGTCTTGGTGAGAGCCCGGCGTGAGATAATGCTCTCCCGCGCAAAAGCTAAGGGCATCAGTGAGCATCTCTTTGAGATGATAGTATCAAAGCAGAAGGATGAACAAGAAATGATGGCGAAGGCTTCTTATGTAATCGAGAATAACGGAACGATGGTTGAACTAAAAGAAAAGTGTCGAAAAATATATGAAGAAGTAAGCGATGGTTGTTGAGTGTAATCATTGTCATACGAAGTACAATATTGACGAGAAAAAGATCCCGGCCGGTGGTGTAAAAGTTCGATGTAAGAATTGTGGTGATGTGATGTATATAAGGAAATCGGCACCGCCTGGGGAAGAAAAAGTCCCTGGTTTGCTCACGGATGATGCTGTGGCCCGAGCTCCGGCTCTGGCTGAAGGGGGCACGCCACCACCTCCCACCATGGAAAAACCACCGTCGCTCGTGCTGCCCGAAAAAGCAGAAGCCGAGCGCAAAGCAGTAGAGGAATCGGTTCAGAGAAAGGCTCATCTTTCAGAAGAGCACGTGAGTGAAGAGGACAAGAAGTGGCACGCGAGAGCGCGCCGTCTGGCCAAGGCGCTCGCGTCGGATTTAGTGCTCTACAACAAGGCGCGCGTTGAACAAGGCCTACGTGAAGGGAATATTGCTCAAATCTTGGGTCCGGAAATACGTCGGTCCTGGGAATACTATTGCCAGCAGATTCCCAAGCACATTGTCGAACAGACCGACTATTTCAAGGAACAGCTGAATACAATTGTTGGTCGCGGCAAGAAGATATTCAAGTAAGTTCCTGCAATTCTTTTCTTAGCCTGTAGTCAAGCACTCGTTTTTGTCTTGCGGTAATAGACAAAAAGCACAACCGCGATAATCAACGTGTATGACACAATATTATACGGAAAGGGGATAAGATGGCGGTTATGTATATTTATCCAGTATGTGTCGAGTGAAACATACGAAATGAAGAGTTGAAAGACAGAGAAGAGTCCGACAATCAGGTAGGGCAGGGTTGGTTTACTCGTAGTTCTTCGGACAAAAAAGAAGATGGCGGTGTTGAGTATTAAAAGGACGGCGGCGGGTACGAGCCCGGATATCATAAACGATGTTCGTGATGCCCAGCCATTAGGATTTCCCTGCATGTCGAAGTGTACGGCCATCCGACCGGGTAGCCTTGGATAGAGAGAAAGCACGATTATAACTGTTAATATGAATATGGCTGCTGGTAGGATCAGGATTAATGGGCTGGCCGAGCGTATGGTCCCAGGAGTGGACGGGACCAAGTTTGTTACTCTACCCTTCAAGCGTTGTACCGTATTCACGAAATACTCTTCAAACTTTGCCCTTTGCGCCGGGGAGATAGCATATGTGCCACGGTTAGTCCTAATAATGAATACGTCTTTCAGGCTTCGCAACTGACAGGATATCGCACCGTATTCGGCCGTGGAGAATGTCCCGTAGTAGCCAAAGATACCACCGTTGCCAAAGGTCCGTGCAACACGCAGCTTGGCGAAGTTCGGCACTACGGTGTAGCCTTCCACGTTTCCCAGCGGGATGCTGATTCTCCTGCCGATGATCTTCCGGATGATCAATTTGCCGTCTTCAAAAGAATATTTCTTCGGGCTCAGTAGATAAGAAAAGAAGATGATGGCCATCATCAGGATCGCGAAAACCCAACCGTGAGGAACCTTGATGATGAAGAAGGTTGATAGTCCCACCAGGAGAAGGGTGACCGCGAGCGTTGTAATGATTGCTGGCCTGTCCAGCTTGGCGACATTGAATTCCATTGTTAGAGTATATGTAGTCCGGCTCGGCTGTCAATCCCAAAAAGGCGGAAAATCGGATCGCGTCAAGGCATCTGAATTGTGGTCTTGTTTGTCTTTACCCTTGAATATTTATCTCAACTGCTTCTTTATTTGCTCGATCTCTTCTTTAAGTTGTTCGATCTCCTGCGTCAGGTTATCGATATGCTCTTGTAGCTCTTTAGTACCGAGGATGACCTTGAGGTCGGGTATTTCAGGAATGTCAACTTCTAGCCTTAGTTTTGACATCTCTCGTTCACCGAGCGTGACCATTTTTGACAATTTCGTACCCTTGCGGTATACAGATACGGTAACGCGCTCATCTGGCCGTTTCGCCACAACCTCTTTTAGATCTCTGTAGTCGCTGATTTGTTCTTTGTCGATTTCCGTAATGACGTCGCCGACTTCGAGTCCAGCTTTTTCGGCGGGTGAATCGTCATAGATTCTCTCCACGATTACACCGTAATCGATTTCCAGAGCAATTTTCATCGCCTCACTCAGACCTCCGGTTGAGACCCCGAGGTAGCCGATCGTTTCACCGTCGCCGGACAGTAACAGGGGTAGAGCCAGCGCTATGATTGCGATTGTTCTTTTCATAACATGCCTCCTTGATTATTTGACATTCCGTGAGGGGTAATTGGTTTACGCGTGATTATGGTCTGAGGGATTACAGGACTCTGGTGATTGTTATGATTTTATGATCGACACCTTCTATTTCTATCGAATCACCGATTTGCTTGCCCAACATGGACCGGGCAAGCGGTGCCTCGTTAGATATGGTATTGTTGCTTAGGTCCGTATCCCATCTGCCTAGTATTCTGTAGGTGACAACCGCCTCAGTGTCCGCCTTCTCTAGCGTGATGGCAGTACCGATTTCGACAATATGGGTGTTCACCTTTCTAGGCTCGATCAACTGAATTCTCTGTAGTTCAGATTCAATGGTTTTTGCTTTTTCAAACAGCTGGTCCTGTCTTTCCTTGGCCGCCTTGTATTCAAAGTTCTCACTCAAATCACCAAACTCGCGGGCACGTCCGATTTCCTTCCTGTTTTCTGGTATCAAGACCGTGACGATATGATTCAACTCTTCCTTTTTTCGTTTCAATGCGGTCTCGGTTGTATAAATGATATCAGGTTTTTCTTCCGCAAAATCCGGAAAATGGTGTTCGATGATTCGCATGAAATTTTTCTTCTCGTACTCGGTCAGCGTGATGCTTTTGTTAACGGCATCTCGGATTCTCGCTGCCTCGCCAGTTTCGGCCTGGGCCATTACGGTATCGAAATTGACCAGTGACAGTATTCCTTTTACCGTCACTTTAATCCCGCGTACATAGTCCATGCTGTCGATCAGTCTTGGTACCAAGGTGGGTTTCATGTATTCGGTGAGGCTACCCGTCCCTATTCTCTTGAGCATCCAGTGAAATTGCCTGGGGTATTGTTTCGGCATGGCCAGGATTCCATGGTAGATATCATCCAGAATATGGGGTACGCTCTTTAGCCCGTCGGCCAACGCATCGAGTAATTTGAAATCATCACTCGTGAACACTAGTTCGGATGCAATGTCGACCCACTTCCCGGGTAATCTTTCCTGCAGTATCGCCAGCAATCTCAGCTGGTGCCCGTGGTTTGTCATGTCTTTCAGTATACTTTCGGGACTATTCGAACGTAGTATGTCATCGGTTGAATAGTCCAGTTCGACCGGCTGGTCAATTTCTTGCATCAACATCAGGATGTCGAGTGCAACACCCGGATGATCGTGCTGTATGTCGTTGCCCAATTTCATCAAGTGGGGGAGCAGAGTCTCAAAAACATTCGGCATTTTCTTGACGTATTCTTCAGCCAGTTCATATTTCTCTCGGATGCTTGCCTTGTGGAAAGTTTCTGATGCCTGATTCCGCTTGTCCTCGGCTGACGCAACATATGCATAGGTTTTGGATGTCTTCCCGGCGACCCTTATGTTATCATGTTTTTCCAGGGATTTGCGAATCTTTTCCCAGAATTTGCTCAACGCGGGCTTTTCGACAATACCCTCGAGATAGTCTTTTATCTGTGATGCAGACAATGGCTTCTGGAAACTTCGGAGAAGCAGGACCAGGAGTTTTTCCGGTTCGGACAAAGCCAATGATTTTAGACCGTCGGTATTTTTCAGCTTTTGATAAAGGAAATGATGCTTATCAACGGGGGTGAGTATACCCCGGGCAACATCGATGGTGAGAAAGTGCTTTTTCTTTCTCTCGAAGTCGACAACTATTTCTCTCCTCTTGGGGCTTGCATCGACGACCTGACCCATTCCGTAGCGTTCGAAAAAGAAGTACTTGCCAACATCATACTGCAAGCACTCCTCAAATCTTTGTATGGCCTTCATTATTGGTTGATCGGTACTCATTCCAGAGTGCTCGAGATAGTCCTCAATATAAGATGAGCCGGCGTATTTTTTCCTATAGATCTGGATGAGTTTTTTTCGAATTTGAGGGTCTTCCTTGTGGTAGCGAAGCATATGTTTTTGAACCTCGATTGCACAATCATATTTGCGCTGTGTTTCGTAATGTTCGCTGAGAATTTCCAAAAGGAGACAGGCACGGTTGGACTCACCGCCTTCCTCTATGACGTCTGTAATTGCACAATATTCGCCTAGGTCGATTGCCTTTTCCGTGATGAGATCGGTCCACAGGTCCTCGAGTTTGCTGAATTGCTTATTTGCCACCAGCTGTCTGGCATCATCGATGCGGGTCATTCTTTATTATATCTGGATGGCAGGGAAATTCAACACGTAGACATCTATGATTTGAATACAAAGAAGGCCAGACACGTTGGGCGTCTGGCCTTCCAGCTTGATCAATAACTACTTCTTTGCTTCTTTGGGGGTTCTCTTGATCAGTGCGTATATTACACCACCTAAGCCAATGGTCAGCGCTATATAGACTACGACGAAACCGATGACAAAAACAGGTGGTCCAATCAGGATAAGCACGATCGGAATCAGCATGACGGCAAGCCAGCCAAGACTCAGCCTGCCGAGTTGGCTGTCGACCTTCCAGTTGAATCCCTTGCCGACGCGTTCTCCAGCGGCTATTGATAGTGCGGAAAAGCCGAATAGCGTGGCCAGGAAAACGGCCAGGGGTAACAGTATGATGAGCGGAATGCCGATTATTGAGACGGCGAACAAGACAATGAGTGGTACGAATAGGAGCTGCATTACAATACCCAGGCCGACCGATGCCCAAATACTTTGTTCGATCTTCCCTTTCACCCGGTCTACGGCATTCGGGAATATGAGTGCTACCAGAATGTTGAATAGATACAAGACGACCAGCATGCCGATGAACACGGCCCTAGGAAATGCCGCCGCGCCGGGTAGTATTCTGGGTAACCTGAACGCCCTGCTTATGCGTGGTAAGATCTTTTCCAATGCCTTGATCTCTACTGATTCGACCTTGCCGAAGACTTCGGCATTTTCGTGTCGTTCGACCGTGCCGCCGACCATGCTGATGTCGCCCGTGACAACAGATGCAGAATCAAGGTAAACAGTACCACCGATGACGTGGAGTTCTCCGTCGATGGTCCCGCGATTCTTGATATTCCCGCCAAACACTGCGGCATCGCCGTCGATCAAACCGGTTATATCAAGATTACCGCCAAGTACGGCAACGTCACCGTCAACCGTTCCATTGACGTCCACTGTACCGCCCATGACGGCAAGATCACCGCTGATCACACCGTCGATCTTCGCATTACCGCCGGTTACGGTGACGTCCTCGTCAATTGTATCGCCGGCCGGCAGGCTATAGTCACCACTAAAAGTTATGGCACTGGGAATTGCGCCGAATATTTTTAAATCGGCGACCTGCATGTCGAGTTCGCAATCGGGTTCTTTCACCTGGCCGACAAGTACTGCTGGGACATATCTTGGTTCATGGCTTGCTGGCATCTTTGTACCGATATCAGTGACCCGTTCGGCCGCGACGCTGACCGCCGGAAGCATACCAGACCAAGCAATATCTTCATTCTCGTAGCGCGGTGCGGTTACCTCAATTGCCGGCATCAAACCACTCCAGGCAATGTCCTCGCCGGCATATCTTGTTGCCGTGACTTCGACCGCGGGCACTGTTCCGACGTAGGCATAATCATCTGCCGAAATTTGACCAACGGAAACGGTAACTAAGAGCAATATTGTTGTTAGACCTTGCATTTTACCTCCTTTTGTAAAGCTTTGCCTAAGAAATATATGAACAGAATGCTGAAGACCAATCCAACCACTGGGTTGAGGGTACTCAGCGAACTCTTGACCGCGGGTGATAGTACCTGGGCCAGCGATGAGATCACTAGTTCAGTCTTGTCGAACAACCTCATGATCGTTGGGATCGATGTGGCAATACGGCTAAAGACCTGCTGCGGAAGCGGTGAGTAGGCAAAAAATAACAGTGCTGCGATCCAACTGCCAGCAAAGGCGATGCCCGCTTTGGTCCAGGCGAAGCGCCTCTTCAGTCCCAATCGAGCGATTATCCGAGCATTGAAGTCGGATTTCGGGTAGGACTGGGTGAGTTCGCCCAGGACCTTGCCGGTCTGCATCATCTGCTGACAGAATCGCGTGCAATCAGGACATTGAGCCAGATGCTTGTCCAGCTTGCTTTGTTCAGTTTGGCTTATTTCGCGATCTAGTCTCTTTTGGATTAGTCTTTCTATCTCTTTATGCTTCATCACTAGGTAATACGTAATAACCGGACAGAAGTTTCATGGCTTCTTGGGCTTATCATGGACCAGGGCCCTTAGCCTCTTCCTTGCCCGGTGGAGCCGGGTTTTGATGGTGGTCACAGGGATGCCTACTATCTCGCTGATTTCCTGATAAGAATACTCCTCTTTGTGAAAAAGAATGACTAATTCACGGTCAATAGGCGGAAGCTTTAGGAGTGCGCTATCGATCCTTTCCATTTTACGCTTCCGTGCATAATCCTGCGCCAGGTTCTCATTGCTTGCATGCCTTTCGTCGAAATATTCGTATTCCTGTTTGTTCTTACGAAAATAATCCATGGTGACATTATGGGTTATTGTGAACAGCCAGGTCAGGAAAGACTTCGAAGTGTCAAAACGAGGCAAGGCATTGAAGCACTTTATGAAAGCGTCGAACGTGATGTCTTCAGCAACATGATAATTCTTTACCATACGGTAGGCGTAGCTGAAGACCCTGCCTTTATAAAGATTCAATATCTTCTGACACGCGCTCTCGTCGCGGTTTATCGCTCTTTGTATTAGCTGCGCTATTTCTTTACGTTCTTTCATATATTAAACAGACCACCGGGTGGAAACTTGAGACAAGCGATGTGCTGTATTCATTATATATATGGTTTAAGGAAATGCAACGATGTATTACTATTTTTAGGGATGTTCAGTACTACTCATTATCTATTTTAGCTGATTACTCTTCTTTTTTCGGACAGCCTCTTATTTTCGCGGCGAGATCTTG
>JBAUFP010000412.1:0-2179 GCA_049679205.1 bacterium
GGCCAGGGCAACGGTGATTATGAAGTGACCTTTTTCTACGTAGGAGAAGGAAATGGCGAATACGTCTACGACCCGGTACTGAGCGCCTTCACTTATCAAGGAACGCAGCTAGGTAACTACTCACCGACGAAAGTCCTGCCTTTACCCCACCGTGAGGATTTTATCGGCCTGGCCGCCGAGCTATTTGAGTCGGTTACCGTAGGCGTCTTCGGTTCCCGGCTCGACCAGAACACTTTCTCAAGCATAGATGATGAGGACAATAATGGGTTTGGGTATCGAGCACAACTCGACAAAACAATAGGCTTTTTATCACTAAGAGGTAATTACGTAAAATACAGCGATAATTTCTTCTCACCGACAAATCGCGAGGCGGTTGATTACCGGTATGTCTGGAACACCGATGACACCCTAAAGGAAATGGCCGATGTATCTTTGGGCCTGGCACCCAGGGACTTCTTGAAGATGGAGGTTGGCTACGGCACGCTCAACCGCCAATACCAGCGCAAATACGTAACACTGCAGCCTTTCTTCTTCTTGTTCGGATATGAAGGCATCGATACCCTGGACAGATTCTTTGCCGGATTCTCAAAGAAATTCAGAGCGCTCGATGCAAACGCTCGATATGAGAAATACGGATCAGTACAAATACTGAACTACGGAACTCAGTATGCTTTGGGCAAGGACGTCAGCCTCGGCTTGATTGGAGCATACGACCGCGATACACTGGCAACCGGGATATCTAATACCCTGAACGTGACTACACCGATCTTGGTGCTCTCTGCAGGACACCGGTCGGTCAACGACACGACTTTCCTGTTTGGCAACGCGACCGTGAGCTATATGCGCAAAGGCCTATCCCTGAACGGAGACCTACAGCAAAGCCAGAGATATTCACAAAAACGTGATGAGGCCTACCTAAAGGTAGAGGATGGTAAGGGTGACTATGTATATGACCCGATTACCAACACATATATTAAGAAAGAAGGTGGTGATTACATAAGGAAGATTTATCTTCTGCCCGATTTCACGCGCGTGATCACCAGGAATTTCGGCATTGATATCGGTTATGCAAAGTCGTTTTACGATATGAACGGACGTTTTTACTACATTGATGAAAAAGATTTCCGCAGTCACCGCGAAGACCTTGCCTTTAACCTGAGAGTATCACGCTATGACATCACCCTGAACCTGGGTCAGAGTTTCCAGGATGATGCACGTTATGCACTTGCGCGAAACTCCACTTTGGATCGGACCGTCACCCTGGTTCCTTCGATAGGTGCCTTTTCCGGCCGCTTTGAGATTCAGTTAATAAGTGATAAAATCGGCGAGGACGAACGGGAACGAAGGAATACCTACCGGGGCGAAGTGTCCTACGATTTACTCGATCGACCAGTTCTCCGTCCTAAAGTCGGCTATGCCCACAGTAGAATCTATTCTGGATACTTCGCCGAACTCGACATAAGACAATATGCACCGAAGACAGGAATACTATTCAGCCTGCCCCTGAAGACTATCAAGGGAAAGATCGAAACAACTGCCGAACTAGTCTACCGGTTGTACAATATCGAAGATATCCCCTTCTTCTTCGCCGCGAACGAACCAAAAGGGCTAACCAGCACGCTCGGCGCCTTCGCGAGTTTTGGAGTAGGAGCGAATACGATATTCAGTCTGATATACCGCATTGAGTTCCGCCCTGATGAAGATCCAAATCAAAATCTGAGATTACAATCAAGGATACGCTTCTAATGAGAGACCGTTTTCGCACATTCTATGAATCACTCGGAGAAAAATATCCCGAAGATCACATCGTTTACCGCACACTGAGTGGTCTAATACGAAAGAAATGGATATTGAAGAAACTGCAGACTCTACCCAAGGGCAATCTGCTTGATTGCGGCTGTAACATCGGTACGCTTTCCAAAGGCTGGCGTGGCGGGGATGTCTTTGGCGTCGACCTATCATATGCAGTACTGCGCCGAGGCAAAGCCAATGCACCGCGCACCGCATTTGTTCAGGCCGACCTGCATGACCTAAGCATGTTCAAGCCTGAGTCATTCCATAATGCAATGGCCTGCGAAGTGGTCGAGCATCTTGATCAACCAGTTGCATTTTTCGAACATCTCTATCACGTGATAAAAAAAGGCGGTCATGTTATAGTCACGACGCCCAATTTTTCGCA
>JBAUFP010000413.1:0-1711 GCA_049679205.1 bacterium
GTATACGGCAATATAGCAACAAATAGGGGAGGATGCATGAACACACGAGTTATATTTTTAATCGTGGTGCTGGTCATGGCCGGTTTTGGACAGAATCTGCTGCAGAATCCGGGTTTTGAATCATGGACCGGTGGAATGCCTAATGACTGGGAAAAGGATGATTCAGTGGAACTTTTTCAAGAAGATGTGATTGTCCACTCAGGCAATTTCAGTGCAAAAGACAGCTTTTTTTCTACCGAAGGTGGGAATGCGGAGTTGCTTCAGGGTGTTTACGCACAGCCCAATACCTTATACAGGATATCTTTCTGGGCATATGACAACGATCCGTCGGGCAGGGCACGTGCTGGCGTGCAGTGGTTTTCACAGGGAGCATGGGTCGCCAGTGATTGGCCGAACTTCTACACATATGACTCAGCCGGCTGGCAATTATGGGAGGCCGACCTGCAAGTATCGCCCTCTAATGCTGATTCAGTACGGTTTGCCATAAGAGGATATGATGATCCACCTTGGGTTCATAGTGCTGTTTTTTACGTTGACGATGCTTATTTAGGTCCTCCAGCTACACAACCACCCACTATTCTCCGGCACTGGCACACACCCACCAACCCTGGCCCGGCAGTCACATCTGTGGTTTACGCGTTTGTCATAGACAACGGCACGATCGAATATGATACGCTCTTTTACGGCATAAACGATCTCAATTCACCGACTACAATTACACACGTTAGCATAGCCAATGATACTTTCTATTATCAAATTACTGGACAAACAACCGGCGATACAGTATTCTATTACCTGAAATACATCGATAACGATGGGTTGAGCGCGATCTCGGATACAAATGCATACTACGTCGGTGAACTCAATATTTACATCAATGAGATTTATTACGATACCCCTGGTGCTGACTCAGGATGCTTTACTGAGATCTTTGGCCCAGGTATGACGAGTCTTGACGGATTTACCCTGGTCGGCGTCAATGGCAATGGTGGGGTGGATTACGCGGTTATCGACCTTGCCGGTCAAACAATACCCAGTGATGGCTTCTTCGTGATTGGTGACTATTCGAGCGTACCCAATGTTGACTTGGTCGATACCCTGGCAAATTTGCAGAATGCTCCAGATAACCTTGAGTTACGCTATTATGGTATCACGATCGACGCGGTTGGATACGGCGCCCTGAATGGATGGGTCTTTACTGGTGAATGGCTGCCCGCCCTAGACGTCGAGAATGGTCACAGTCTTGGAAGATTTCCAGATGGTCATGACACCGATAATAACGAAGCCGATTTCAACGATTATGATACATTAACCCCGGGCTCGGCGAATCCAGGAGTGGGTATCAGTGAAAACAAGGTAGTGTATGGGCTGCTGCCCATACCGAGATTTACTAATCCGGTTCGCTCTGGGATATTATTTAGGAATCTGATCAGCAATATAGATTATTACCCAATGACGGTCTATAATACAATGGGGCAGGCAATTACAGAAGCCAACAAACCTGAGCAAACCATGGCTCTGCCGACCGGCGTCTACTTCGTAAGATTGAATAACACATCAGGAGGTTGTGCCAAGATTGTTGTTGTAAGATAGAATCTTAAGTTTGCAGGCTTAAAGAACGGGCACAAACTTTGACAAGGGTCGGACAAGAAGCTGATTATTTCGTTTACTAACTCACACTTATCAATTATTTTTGGGGAGATAATCAGTC
>JBAUFP010000414.1:0-19332 GCA_049679205.1 bacterium
GTCTACTGGAACAACAAAGACGTTAACAATCGGACAATTGCCAATGGTGTATATTTCTTGAAGCTGGAAGCGGCAGGCGAAACTGACGTCCACAAACTGATCCTCGTAAGGTAATACAACTACAATCAGACTGCTTTCGCCCCGCACTTTCTTAAGAAAGTGCGGGGCGAGGCTTTTTGTGGTTACTAGAATGAGATTGCTTCGTCCGCCTGCGGCGGACTCGCAATGACGGAGAGGGGAAACAAATCACAAATATCAAATAAATTCCAAACCACAATCACCAAACCCAAAACAGTTGGATCGTTGAGAAATTAATAGACAGTAACTTCTCCCGTTAGAACGGGATGCTCGAAGAGTAAATGCTTAGCCCAATAAATTGGGCAACTACAGTTATTTTTCGCACGCTGCTCAGACGTTTTTTGGCAAAAACGGCAGCAGGGAAGTGAACAGTACAGAATGTTCTAAAACCACAAATAACGAAGCTGGGTCGAACGTATTTTTGAGTATTTAGGTTTTGGTCATTGGGATTTATTTGGTATTTGGAATTTGAATTTTGGCATTTTCCATGGGTCAGCTCACTACGTCGAACATAGCAATTTGAAAACTGAGATTTCAATAAGATTTATGTTCAAATTCGTGATCTGATCCAGTGGTTACCCCGAATCGACCAGCCTAAAATTGATCGGGATCGAGACATATACCCTCACGAATTTGTCCCGCTGTTTTGCCGGTGAGAACTTCCACTTACGTGCTGCTCTTAGTGCCTCCTCATCTAACATCTGGTTGCCACTCGATTTCAGTATCTGAACATCCATAATACTGCCATCAATATCTACCAATGCCTTAACCACGGTCTGACCTTCAATACCTGCCTTGACCAATATTGACGGGTATTTGGGCTTGACTTGTACTAACGGCTGGGGCTTCACCTCGACCTTGTAATAGGGTACGATCTCAATCTCCGGACCCCTAGGTATGGTTCTTATCAAATCGTCTTTCCACACTGCGTCCGCGATAGTTTCGACAACATCTTCTTCTGCAATATCGCTTTCGGCCTCAACCGCTACCTTAGGCCGCTCCAGAGGCGGTGGTTCTTCGAATTTCTCCATCTGTGCGGAAATCTCTTCGACCATCGTTACGATTTCGCGCCTCAATTCATACGGTTTGGGTTCAGCATAAGGGACAAACAAGAACCCCAGGATGAATATCAAGACGCTGGAGAGTATGGCCGCTCGCAAATTTATTCCGTACATCAATTTTTGATCCTTCATGTTTCCTCCTTCTATTTATATATACAAAGCAGGCCCCGTATTATTCCCACCAGGGAGATCAACTATCTATTACTGTTCGAGTGGAGCCCCGCAGGGGTGGAATCGAGAACCACCCATGAAACACCAAAAAACAAACATCAAATTCCAAATAACTCCCAAATATCAAGATCCAAGTACAAAACAGTTATCCAGTTAACAAATCAGTAGTGAACCGTCTATACCGGTCAACCGGGCATATTTCTCCCGCGAATGCGGGATTCTCGTTTTTGCGGTCAAACCAAAGCCTTGAGCAAAAACGTAATCGACACGCTCGAAGAATACGTGTATTAGGCGGAGCACGATATCCGGGAAATGCCATCGATGAGAGGGCATTAGCTATTCCCCTTTCGGTCTATTGAGGAGTTTGTGTTTTGAATGTTGTTATTTGGAGCTTATTTGAAGTTTGTGATTTGTCTTTTGGAATTTCTCCTACTTCTCATCAGGTTAATGAATGCAATGATGGTTTGCAGCTTCTGCACTACAATCTTTACAACTACAAAAAACCATATATAATTCGTTAATGAAACGGGCGATTGTCCTGATTCTGGATGGGGTAGGTATTGGCGCGCTCCCAGATGCAGCACAGTATGGCGATGAAGGAAGCAATACGCTCGTAAACCTGGCCCAGCGTTGTGGCGGTCTGAAATTACCCGTACTCGAAAAAATGGGGTTAGGCAATATTTGTGATATTGAAGGGATAAAAAAAATCGCAAAACCTATTGCCTGTTTCGGCAAAATGGCCGAAAAATCCCCGGGAAAGGATTCAACTTCAGGTCATTGGGAGCTATGTGGTGTTATTCTGGAAAAGGCATTCCCAACATTTCCCCAAGGCTTTCCAGATGAGGTTATCGATAAGGTCGAATCAAGAATAGGCCACAAAATCCTTGGTAATATACCAGCTTCAGGCACCGAAATAATCAAACGGTTGGGTGAAACTCATATAAAGGAAAAGAAACCGATCGTCTACACTTCAGCCGACAGCGTCTTCCAAATCGCATGTCACACTGATGTATTCAATCTTCAGGAGCTGTATACGTTCTGCAAGATCGCACGCTCCATACTGAACGGCACATACGGCGTGGCACGCGTGATTGCCAGGCCATTTGCTGGTGTCATGCCTGATTTCTACCGGACCAAGGACCGCCGTGATTTCTCGCTCGCACCACCCGAACCGACGCTCCTGGATATCACGCAGAAAAACGGCATTAAGGTTACGGTGGTCGGGAAGGTGGATGACCTGTTCAGTCACCGGGGGTTTGACAAATCGTATCATTCGGTAAATGATCTCGAATGCATTGAATTAGTGCTGAAAGTAATGCAAGAAAATGATGATGGATTGATCGTGGCAAATTTCGTGCAGTTTGATATGGATTGGGGACATCGCAACGACATCGAAGGTTTCAAGAATGGCTTGATAGAAATGGATGAAGGTATCGGTCGGATAATCGCTGAACTGCGAGAGAATGACCTCGTCTTCATAACTGCTGACCACGGCAATGACCCGACCACTCCTTCGACTGACCACTCCCGGGAGCACGTACCGATCCTTGCCTACCGTAATCACATGGTCGGCCGGAACCTCGGCACCAGGTCGACCTTCACAGATTTGGCAAAGACAGTTGCCGGCTATTTCGGCATCGAAGGAATAAGACATGGCGAAGATTTCCTCAAAAACCCAGCGCCATAAGAAAATCTCAAAGGAGTTGATCAAACGTGTCAAAAGGACGCTCAAGAGCGCATACGCGCCGTATTCAAAGATCTCAGTCGGGGCCGCGCTCTATTGTGCAAACGGGCACATTTACACCGGCTGCAACGTGGAAAACGGTTCTTATTCACTGACCATGTGCGCCGAGCGCGTAGCATTATTCAAAGCGATATCCGAAGGCGAGAGGGATTTTCTGTTGCTGCTCCTCTACTCCCCGCGCTTCGATGGCATACTACCATGTGGCGCTTGCCTCCAGGTATTCAACGAATTCGCACCAGATATCGTAATAACGACGATGAACAAGAAAAAGGAATTCTATTTCTACCCTTTGCAGACATTATTGACAAAGCCGTTCCGATTATCCAAGTGAAGCGATGGGAAATATGAAATTCTACTTTAGCATAAACATTCAAAAACTGACCATTGAGCAATTCTCTGAAATGGTACACAGAGTGGAGAGATACCTCGGGCACGTCGAGGCTGGAGAAAAGGATCTGGTGATCGGCTGCAGCAAGACAACCGGCGTAATGAATTGTCTACTAGAACTCAAAGAAAAATACCAGGAAGCGCACTTTGGCTTTTCACAACATGCCGCATTGGCCAAGGGACTCTCCAAAATCGCCGAGCAGGGTGAGATACTTATATCTGAAGAAATCGAGAAAATGGTCATCGAGGATTTTGACGTAACATGCCTGGGCATGCTCTCCATTCAAGGCATGGCGAATGAAATTCTCGTTTCCCGTCTGGAAAGACCTAATAAGGAAACCGTACCGGCCGATCTCAAAGCCCCGGTACCCCATATCTCGCGTAAGGGACAGGTTGAATCACTCCAACATCATCTCAGTGTTTCCAAGGCACTGCTCGTTGTCTGCCCAACGGGCGGTGGCAAAACCGTTTTCTTTGACGAGCTAGTCGAGCACTGGAAGGTGAAAAAAGAAATTTATCGAACAACTTGCCCATCCTATATGCGGGGCATCACCCTACAGCCGATCATTGAACTAGTCGTTCAAACACTCGGAATAAGCGCCACACTCGCCTTTGAAGAAAAGCAGAGACAAACAGAGAAAAAACTGAAAGATCTAGGTATTGCGGACATCGGCACGGCTTACCTGACAATACTTGATTTCTTAACGCTGAGTGACGAAGA
Source organism: bacterium (assembly GCA_049679205.1). Taxonomy (GTDB): domain Bacteria; phylum Hydrothermota; class Tepidihabitantia; order SM23-42; family SM23-42; genus SM23-42. The sequence continues at coordinate 4,163 of JBAUFP010000414.1, forward strand.
GTCAATTCTTGAAAAACTGGACCTGAAGACCAGGGTTCAAGTGTTGACCGATACCGTTGCCGAAATCATCAAGCGGATATCATGGAACAAATCAGTAGCATTGATAATTGAAGATGCCGAAAACATGGACGCCTCATCGGTAACGTTCATGCAACATCTGATGACCAAACTCGCTGAAGAAGACGTCTCTTTCATCTTTTCTTCCTATCTAACCCAGATAAACCTTTCCGGGATACAAGAATTTGAGTTGAAAGAAATCAGCAAGAACGAACTCATCGAGCTTGTTGAAAATGCGATCGGTGAGAGCATGGCACTGCCTCCGACCACCCCCTTTCACGTCATGCAATATATCGGACTATACAACGAGGAAAAAATCGCCTATTTATACAAGCAATATGCAGGTGAAACATCGATCGCCAGCTTTGCGCTTTCTTACCACGATGTGAAGACAATTATCAAGAGACGATTCGAGTGTTTGGGTGGCAAGAAAGACTTCATTGCCAATTTAGCAGTAACCGGTATTAAGATCCACCCCGATGAATTCCCCCTGGAGGAAAAGAATATAGAGTTGTTTGAGCACTTCATGAAATCCGGTTATCTAAGGAAACAAATGGATCACTACATATTTGTGAATCCCATACTACACGATGAATTGTACGATCTTGCACCCAACAAAAAAGCCCAGCATCTACATCTCGCCGACTACTATAGCAGGCTCGCGGGACATGAAGAACACACCGCATTTCATTACCGTGAAGGCAATAATTACAGGAAAGCAATAGAATACATGATGAAGTCAGCCCGCCAAGCCGTACGCAAGGGTGGGTACGAATCGGGGATTGACTACTACAATCAAGCATTAGAATTATGTCAGCGCAAAAGAGATGCCGCCGATCTCGAGGTTGTTGTTGCACTCAACGAAGGATTGGCTGATGTGTACCGGTCTCTGGGCGACGAAGAAAAGGCACTGAAGTACTACAAATTTGTGCTGGACAGCTACAAAGAAATCCTCAAAGAATGATCCTGCTTTTTTGCTTGGGGTTGCTGCAAGATACTACTCTAAGCGACACGACCGACATTCTCCGCTATCAGGCAAACAGCATCACCTATGATCTGGAAAATTCCGTTATCATTCTTAAAGACTCGTCGGTAATCACCTACAAGGATATCAGGCTCACCTCGGACAGTGCCCACTATTATATTGAGACGAATCATCTGGAAGCTTTTGGTGAATGCGATTTAAGACAAATGAATGACTCGATCAAAGGTAATTTTCTGAAATACAATATCGGGAATAAGAAGGCATTGATGACTAACGGCAAAACGCAGATCGACAATGGTTTTCTCGCCGGTGAGGAGATCTACTGGATCGACGAGAAAACCATAAACAGCTATCAGGGAAAATATACAACATGCAACGACTCGCCTCCTCACTACTATTTCTATTCACCGAAGATGAAGGTATACCTGGGAGATATGGTCATCGCACGTCCCATATACTTATACATACAAGATATCCCGGTACTGGGTGCACCGTTCTGGTTTGTCCCGATCTCCTCGAAAAGAAAGTCTGGACTGTTACCCTTCCGCATTGGTAATTCCAGCACATTCGGCAAGTATATAAGAAACTTCGCTTACTACTATGTAATATCTGACTATGCCGACATCACTTTTCAGCTCGATGCTCTGGAGAAAAAAGGCATCATGCCACACATCGAGGGTATCTGGGACTACGCACCCTTTTCTAAGGGCAGAGCCTACGCTTCGTATATCAGAGACACCGAGACCGAACAAATCCGTTACAGCGTTGAAGCACGCAACATGTCTGACCTGTTCCTACTGGGATCGAGCCTTAATTTCGACATAAAGTATGTCAGTGACAACAGCTATCGGCAGGACTACGCAGAAACAACCGCAATCTGGTTGGAAAAAGAAATCACCTCGCAGGCAACCCTAACCCGCACCATTGCTGGTTATAAGAACACCATCTCTTTTGAGCGGAGGCAGGATTTCACTGATAGTACAATCAGCCTGAAACTGCCCTACTACACGCTAAGCGGGCCGTCATCTATGCTGCTGTCGGCCATAAATTACAGTGTTTCTGGACACGTAAGCCGCGACCGTTTCACCACGACTCAGGACACGAGCGAAGTGATCGGTGCGAATCTCCATACAACACCGACGGTCCAGCATAATTTCTTTAACCTCTTTTCGCTCTCGCCCAGATTAGACCTTGACCTGGCCGCCTTCAACGAAGACACCGCGGGCAATGAGTGGCCGACCAGATTCGGTTATTCATTTATCACTACGGCCAGTACTAATCTCTTCCGCGTTTTTGATTTCGAAATACTGGGCGTTCATGGCATGCTCCATAAAATGCTGCCGAGTATCAGCTATACCTACACTCCGGCATTCAATTTCACGGGCTTCCCGAGCGCCACCGGCATCCCGGCATATGCGCATACCAACCGCATCGGTTTTGGCTTGAATCAGGAATTAGAAGCCAAGATTGGCGACGAGCTCAAGAAAAACAATATTCTGCGCTTCAATCTCAACACCAGCTATGATTTCATTCGTGATTCTCTGTCGCCCGTGAACTTCCTTGCTTCCGCACCCTATAATCCCTTTCCCGCACCAATAAATAGCTTTTCGGTCCAGGTCACTGGTGATATCAACCCTTACACGAAAGACTACACCTATAATATTACCAACACATCAGGGATCAAATTCGATTTCTTTTCGCTGACCGTGAGCCAGAGTTATCGGCGTGGCGGCATCTATCAGATATGGCTCAATGGTGATTTGAAGCCCACGGAGCATTGGAGTCTGACTTACTCGGCTCGTTATGACTGGCAAACAAAGAGTCTTATTGACTACAGTTTTGGGCTCGTACGCGACCTGCACTGTTGGGAAGCAATGCTGAATCTCAATCAATTGGGCGATGATTGGCGCTATGATTTCAAGGTCCGCATCAAAACCATCCCTGAGGTATCGATCGGTAAGGGTTTATTGGGTTACCTGTTCGAGTAATCCCTGCGGCACCAACCAATCTCTTACGCTATTCAAAGAATTTATCACGGTTGTCAACCAACTCCTCGGGGGTGAAAATATTCCGCGTTATTTGCTGGAGTCTCAGCTGTCTTTTCCACTGCAGCACACCAACCATTGTCGAGTCAAAAGGTGCTTCGGTCTTATCATCAACACGGATTATATAACCACCGTACCGCCCGACCACCGGCGTCGAAACCTGGGCCTGTCCCAGCCCCGCAACCGCTCCCGCGAACTCATCGCCGTACGTGTTGCGCAAAAGAAAGATGGTTTGATCTCTAATGTTATTCTGAAAATTCACTAACGTATCGATTCTGGCAATCTCTTCCAGTGCTACGCCCGATTCTATTTTTTCATACAAACCGTCGAGATAGCTGACCACAGCATCATCATAGGCTTTGCGCTCAACCAGACCCTTGACGCGCGCCTGTGCCTCTTCAAATGTCGGCTGGGTAGGGGGGATCACTGAATCCAGCGCAAAAATATAGTAACCGCCAAGACTACTAAACGGACCTCCAATCACGCCTTTTTTCACCCCGGATAGGAACTCGGCAAGCGCACCAGTATTGCGCACCGGGAAGTTGAGTTTTTCTCTATCCAGCGGAAAGGTTTTGCGTACCGGCAATTCGAATTCAACTGCTGCAGAATCGAATCCAATATCCTCAGCCGTTTCTCTGAAGGATGCGATATCATCGGTTATTTCACCGATGGTTGTTCGTGATACCTCCACGTTTGCCTTAACCACGTACAGCAAACCGTTGCGCACTCTTTTCATCACTTCAAAACCCCGCGCCGCGGGGACTACTCCTGAAATCCCTCCGTTTCGGAGGTCCTCGTACACACTCTTCATATAGGGTTTCAGCACATTTGCATTGTCAAAGCTATATTCGAGGGTTGTATCATCAGAAACCTCTTTAGCCAACTCGAGAAAATCCTCACCCTCTTCCACCATTGCTATGAAATCCTCGAGCTGCTCCTTCGCATCTAATGTATCATAAGAAGATGGCTTGCGTTCAAAAAAGACATATTTCAATACCATATACCGCGGCGTCGTAAACTCATCCTTATTTTCCTCGTAGTATTTTCTCAACTCATCTTCTGTGACATGAACAAGATCCCGCATTCGATTTATTTGCACGTTAAGAAACGAAAGATCGTATTTCGTGGTTTGTCCGTGTATCATCATACTGTCATCCCAAGGCGAAATCCAGGCAAGGGTCGAGATTAATGAACGCAGTTTTTCCTTGGGCAGTGCTTCGCGCAACTGCATCTCATACTGGTATAGCCACTGGAGGCTTTGCGGCGAACTCAACAATTCATTATACTTGTTCCAATCGAACTCACCGTTTTCGTTCTGCATAAATTCCGACTGGTACAGTTCTGGTGGCGGGTTATTACGTATGATGGCAAGAATTTCCTGGTCATTGATACTTATCTTCTCTCTCTTCACTAGATCACGCCACATAACTTCCTCAACGAGCAGGGACCATATTTGATCGCTCGTGAGATCCTTGTTCTCGCTTTCTTTAGCCATCACAAAACGCCGGTATTCCTGATAAGATATCGTAACGCCATCGATCTTAGCGATGTCGGTCTCGGGTCGACGCCGGATCCCGGTAATGTCTAAACCCCACTGGAAAAATATCAAACCGGCAAACCCAACAAGCGCAATTACCAATACCCAACGAGTGTTTTTCCGCAACGTTTGCATCATCTTAGCCTCCTAAATGACATAAGGTATCTTTCCTTCCGTTCAACAACGGTAACACGGCTTTGCCATTGGGCACAACCAGTGTCTTCACGTCTGCGCCATGTTCTCTCTCTGCAATACTCATTCCTTGTTCAACGTTCTGAATCGGCGCAAAATGAATCCTGCGTAGCATATCAGCATCAAGGTCGGTCAATGCATAAACTCTATGATTCTTCAGCATCTTCGCGGTCAGAAACGCACGGTGTCCACCAACGTCAATTTTCTCTTCAGGAATCTGTAAGAGGGCATCGATCTTGTTATCGAACATGAGTTGCATGAACTTCTCATTCCCGAACCCCTCTTCACACTTGCCAACGAGAATAATACTACCATTCCCTTTCAAGGCGGCCATTGCCAGATTCATAGATTTATGGGTATGATAGAAATCCTTATCATTCGGGTACCCGCCAGCCGACACGATCACACAATCTGCCGGCTCATTGATCCTGACCCGACGTACCGATGAGAAGTAATCTACTGCCTGCTGGAACGCGTGCACATGATGCCCAGTAAAAACTTGCGCCGTTTCCCCCTCTGGGGTCTCCACAACATTAAGTAAATAGTCAATACCCAGTAAACTCCCTGCTTCAGCCATCTCCCGGGCTATGACATTACCATCGCTGTGACCGATCCACACGCCATTGCGCACGAGTTTCTTATGATTGTTCCTTATGGTATCATAAGCAGCAACCCCGGGCAGAATCGACTTTCTTCCGCCCGAATATCCAGCCATATAGTGAAAGTCAACGCGACCGGTCGCAAGCACGAAGTCCGCCTCTTGGACGCGTCGGTTCACCAGTACCTCGAGTCCAGTGGACGCCTTACCGATCGAAACAAGATCTCCATGGCAATCATGCTGGATGAAGCGAAAATCATCCACCAGTGCCCCATATCTCTGCCTGTCTTCTCGGTCCGTATGTGGCGTGTGGGTACCCAGCGCGACGATAAACTCGATGTTCTTCTCTTGGACGCCGGCGTCCACAAGTTCACTGACCAGAAATTTCAGAATTTTTTCATAATGTGCGATCTTTCGCGTCTTATCCGATACAATAATGACAACGTCGCCCGGCTTGTTCCCCTGAATAGCATCCTTCAAACAAGGCTGGCCGATCGGGTTCATACAACTCTCTTTCAGTAGAATATCCAGCGGTCTAACCGCCTCGACCCGTGGTACAATACTACCCAGGAACCCCGGCGGTGTTTGGATACTGATCAAACCCTTTCCGTACTTCAAATCCATGCCCTATTTTATCTAAATACTCATCTATGTCAACGATAAGCGGAAAATAAGTCCATCTAACACATATTTTGTTGACTTGCACGAAAAATACTATATAATTCCACAATGCTTGACCTCAAATTGGTGCGCGAAAACCCCGGGTTGATCCGTGAGGCGCTGAAAAAAAGAAATCTCGAACTCGATCTTGACGAAATCATCAATACCGATGCCGGACGACGCGCCTGTATTACCGAACTCCAGGAACTAAAACAGAGGCGCAATGCGCTTTCCGAAGAAGTCGGTAAGTTGAAACGCCAGGGAGCGCAACCAGAAAAGCTCATGGCGCAGGCACGCGAACTGGCCGATGAGATAAAGAAAAAAGAAGAAGATCAACGCACAACCGAAAGAAAATTCGAAGAACTAGTCCAGTGGCTGCCCAATATCCCCCACGAATCAGTGCCGGTCGGCAAAGGTGCCGAATCAAATACGTTCATTCGAGGCTTGAAGACCGCGCCCACGCCGGGGTTCCGAGTACTGCCGCACTGGGAAATATGTGAAGCATTGGACATGCTGGACCTCAAGCGAGCGGCTAAGGTATCCGGCTCTCGTTTCATTCTCTATAAGGGTATGGGCGCCTTGTTGGAAAGGTCCTTGATCAATTTCTTCCTGGATGTACACACCAGAGAACATGGCTATATTGAAGTTTTCCCGCCGGTACTCAATTCAACCCAATGCCTGTACGGTACTGGACAGCTCCCCAAACTGGAAGCCGATATGTACCGGTGCCGCGATGATGAATTTTACCTGGCGCCCACTGCTGAGGTGCCGCTGACTAATATGCACCGTGATGAGATAATCCCCGAAAAGAGATTACCCACAAAATACGTCGCATACACCCCTTGTTTCCGCCGTGAGGCTGGTTCTTATGGCAAGGAGGTACGGGGCATCACCCGTGTGCATCAATTTAACAAGGTAGAACTGGTCAAGCATACAACGCCCCAACAGGGCTATGAAGAATTCGAAAAAATGCTCACGGATGCGGAAGTTATGGTCAAACTCCTGGAATTACCTTATCGCATCATGCTGCTCTGTACGGGCGACATGACCTTCGCCTCAGCGATCACCTATGACATCGAGGTCTATTCACCAGGTATGGACGAGTGGCTCGAGGTGTCATCAATAAGCTGCTACGAACAATACCAGGCACGACGGGCGAACATTCGTTATCGCAAATCCGGTAAGGGAGTAGATTTTGTATACACGATGAACGGCTCGGGACTTGCCACTCCGCGTACCTTCATTGCAATTGTCGAAAATCATCAAACTGAGGACGGGCGTATTAGAATACCCGATGTCTTGAAGAAATACATGGGCGTCGACAGCATCGGCAAGTAGTATGCTCTCTTACCTACAAGATTGGCTCGCCCGGGTAAAGGCAACCCATGGCGTCGACCCGGAAATCTTCGCGATCATCTATTTTGGCGGAGTAATACCATTCTGGTTGTCAATATACAAAATAATCGCCGGGATCAGAAAGAGGAATATGACTCAGGTGCGGACTTTCAGCATCATCCTCGGTATGATCATTCTCGCACCCTTTACCTATGTCGCAATTTTTGGTCGCAACCTACCATTCTGGTTCTGGATCGTGGCGGTTCTGGTGATTGCCTACAGCACGCATTCGGTCATTCGTCGTCTTAGATCGGTGAGAGAGGAGAGATAAGACGTGAAACGGGGCATCATTGGTATTGATATCGGCGGCACCAATATCAAATCGGCACTCATGGTCGGACGAAAAATCACCCGACGGAAGAAAATTCCCAGCCTTGCCGATTCCGGGATGGAGCGGTCCATCGCCCAGATAAGAAGAGCGATCGGGCCGCTGTGGAAAAGAGCAAGTGCGATAGGTATCGGCATCGCGGGTATCATCGATTCCCGGGAAGGTGCGGTACGATTCTCGCCGAATCTCCGAGGCTGGAACAATGTACCGCTCGGGAAAATATTACGCCGGGAATATGGGATACCCGTCCGGGTGCTCAACGACGTGAATGCAATCTGTATGGGTGAATGGAAATACGGTGCGGCCCGCGGGCACGATAACGTTTTCTTATTTACCCTTGGCACCGGGGTAGGCGGTGCGGCGATTTGTGAAGGCAAACTTCTATTTGGCGCGAATGGCTTTGCCGGTGAATTCGGACACACGACGATAAGCCTGAACGGGCCAAAATGCGCGTGCGGTCAAGGCGGGCACCTCGAGCGTTATGCCGGAGCCAAATACATAGTAGCACGCGCCAAGCGCAAGATGAAAAGACAGCAGAGTTCGCTGGCAGAACATTCTGTTCTGACACCAGAAATAATCGCCCGCGCGGCAAAAAGGGGCGATCCTGTTGCGCGCGAAGTATTCTCTGAAGTTGGTCATTACATCGGCGTCGGCGTCGCAAATATTCTTGCATTGTTTGATCCGGATATCGTCATTATTTCCGGCGGTATCGCACGCGCCGGAAAAATTCTATTCGACCCGATACACGAAACCGTGAACCGGTCCGTGCTTGGTGCCGGGTATCGCAGATTCAGAATCCTTCCCGCAAAGCTCGGCGATGATGCCGGAATCCTTGGCGCCGCGCTTTTCGCTCAGTTGACACAAAAAAACACACACGTATAATCCTCGATGCCTGGGTTAATTGACGAGAAAGTTAGGGAAGAATTAAAAAGCGAAGGCGCCAAGGCAGCACTCAGTGCTTATAACTGTCTTGTTGAGAATAAACTTGTTGCCCGAAAGGCAGTACTCGATTCCTGGCAACAGCAGAGATTCGGAGGTATAACATGTTCGGTAAATCGATAAAGCTTTTCAGTCTGTTTGGGTTTGATGTTAAGATTGACATCAGCTGGTTGGTACTCGCCTTCCTGATCACCTGGTCCCTTGCCCAGGGGCTCTTCCCCTACTATTTCAAGGATCTCTCTTCGGCCACCTACTGGTGGATGGGCATTTTTGGAGCCGTAGGCCTATTCTTTTCGATCATCTTCCACGAGTTATCACATTCCCTGGTCGCCCGGAATTTCGGACTGCCCATAAAAGGCATTACACTCTTTATCTTTGGAGGCGTCGCCCACATGGAAGAAGAACCGCCCAGTGCCAAAGCAGAATTCCTCATGGCTATTGCTGGCCCGGTATCGAGCGTAGTGCTCGGCATCATCTTCTACATATTGAGAACCGTGGGCAAGGTTACCTGGCCCCTACCCGTCACCGGAGTGATTGGCTACCTCGCGTTCATCAATTGGATTCTGGCTGGCTTCAACCTCTTGCCAGCATTTCCGCTCGATGGAGGCCGGGTACTGAGATCCGTTTTATGGAAGTGGAAAAACAATATCGGCTGGGCAACCCGCATCGCGTCGCGCATCGGTACGTTATTCGGCTTCTTGCTTATCGCCATGGGTGTAATACAATTCTTCTCTGGGAATCTGATCGGGGGCATCTGGTGGTTCATGATCGGCATGTTTCTGCAGAACGCGGCACGCATGTCCTATCAGCAGCTAATCACACGCCGGGCACTCGAAGGCGAGACCGTAAGAAATCTGATGATAAAAAATCCTACCACTGTCGCACCGTCAATAAAGATAAAAGAATTGGTCGAAGACTATGTATACCGGCATCACTACAAGATGTTTCCAGTGGTTGAAGGTGAGAACCTGGTCGGTTGTATAGCTACACGTCAGTTAAGGGAGATACCAAAGGATCAATGGGCGACAAAAACCGTCGGGGAGATTGCCAGCACCTGTTCTAAAGATAACACAATCGCTCCCGAAACCGATGTTATCAAGGTATTATCTCTGATGAACCGCACCCGTAACAGCCGTCTCATGGTGGTTGAGGGCAATAAATTGATCGGTCTCATTGCCCTTAAAGACATAATGAATTTCTTGTCGATTAAACTGGATTTAGATCAATACGAAGATTAGCGTGAATTCTCAGTCGCGGCCCAGCAAGATACTAATCGAGAAAAGTCAAGAGAGCCATCACCACCACGCCCATAAGTAAGGCTCCGAACTGCCACATCGAGTTCGACAGCTTGACCTCCTGCTGCAGTTCAGGAATCAAATCAGGGCCAGCAATATAGATAAACCCACCCGCGGTCACGGGGAGAAGATATACGCCGTAATTCCTGATCTGGGCGCCGATCAAGATCGTAATCACGGCACCCAAGAACGCCATGAGCGCAGCCAGCAGATTGAAGAATAATGCTTTCTTTATTGATAGGCCGCCGTTCACCAGAATTCCAAAATCTCCGATTTCCTGCGGAATCTCGTGCAGCACAATTGCCACCGTGGTCGTGATACCAATGGGTATGCTGACCATGAAGCTCGCGGCAATGAGCATGCCATCAATGAAATTGTGCGCTGCATCGCCCACGATATTCATCGTGACAACCGGGTGAACCCTGCTGGTTTGGGCACTACCCAGATGCCGCCATCTAATGAATTTTTCCAGGACAAAAAAGATCAGAAAACCCATTATGACCAATAGCGAGGTCGTGAGGTTGGCTCCAATTTTCTCGAAAGATTCAGGTAAAAGGTGTATGAACACGTCGCCGAATAGCGCACCCACGGCAAACGCAACCAAGAAAATCAGAATCTTGCGAAAGCACGCCTCGTGCAGCGAAAGCGTAAAAATACCGATCAATGACAATAAGCTAACAAGACTAACACTTACCAGGGTGTAAGCCCAAACCATGCTATGTTTTTTCCGAATCAGGACTCAAGGGACAGGTCCCGGCATCACCCTCACACAATATTTGAATCGTTGATTCAATAATGTGGTATTTCTTTTGCAGGTATTCGTTTATCTCGGCGATCAAAAGATTCTGCTGTACCGCAGCCTGCTGCTCATCATGGAGCAACATGTGCGCTGAGAAAACCAGCATATCCGCGGTAATCGTCCAGAGATGAGCGTGCTCCAATTGTTTTATCTGGGGAAATTTCTGCTTTAAGTCCTTGATTATTAAATCAACATTAAGGCCGGTGGGTGCCATCTCGAGCAGGATCTTTGCCGATTCCTTCAGTATATTCCAGGCCCAGAAAACGATGATTATTGAAATGCCGATGCTGACGAGCGGGTCGATGATGTTCCATTTTGTGTAGTATATGATCACCGCGGCCGCAACGATACCGACCGAAGAAGCGGCATCCGCGATCATGTGATAGAAAACACCCTTGATATTCAAGTTACGCTTATGACTACCATGCAGTATCATAATACTCACGATGTTGACAACCAAACCAATGAGCGCAATGACGAGCATGTCCAGGGCCAGTACATCTTCGGGGCTGATGATGCGTTCTACGGCTTCATAGATTATCAGACCGCCGACCACAAGCAAAAAGAGTCCATTGATGAACGCCGCGAGTATTTCGGCCCGGTATAATCCAAACGTACGGTGATGACAGGGGGGACGGGCAGCAATTACGATCGCGACCAAACTGATCGTTATTGCGAACGCATGGGTGAACATATGACCGGCATCACTGATCAAGGCAATACTGTGGGAAAGTATGCCACCAATAATCTCGACGACCATTACGGCCGCCGTGATCACCAAGGAAAGCGTAAGCTTTCTCTTTTCTACGGTGCGGTATTCAAAGATGTGTTCGGAAAATCTATGTTTATGCGTATGCCTGTGTTCTGCCACAGTCTATTCTATAGATTTCTGCGTGACTTTCAAGGGATCGGGGCTGGACATTGGACATGGATTCCAATACCCCATTGCTGTATTCGATGGTTCATGACTTTCCTGCCATGTCGTCCCGACATAAGCAGATGTCCAATGTCCAGACCTGATCCCTTAGATGCGCATCTTATAAAAACCTTCGCCAAACTTATAGCCACCCATCGCCCCGTCTTTCCTTACCCGGTTAAGCACGCGTTTTCTCCAATCGGGTAGCTGGCCCAGCTGGCTCTTATGCATACTGATTGCCTTGATCTTTTTCTTGTAAGTCAGGGTAATATCGCTCACATAATTAGGCTGATCCGTAATGCCCAGAAGCAATTCCTTGGGCCGAAAAGGTTCCAGGCCTATCTCCAACAAGAACGGATAAAAATGCCAGTCCCGGGCGATCATAATGCCTTCAATAACCGCATGTGCGGTCGCCCGGTGATCAGGGTGAAAATACCGGGACCAGGGGTCATGGGTGACAATAGTATGTGGCTTAAACTGACGGATGAGCGCCGCGATTTCGAGTTTCAGCGTCTTCATATTCGAGAGCTCACCATCCGAATGGCGCAGGAATATTGCCTTCTTAACACCAAGGTATTGGGCTGCGCGCTTTGCTTCCTGTTCTCTTTTCTGAGCAACAAGTAACGGCGATGCATCCGCTTTCCAGGAACCCTTCTCACCGCAGGAAACAATAATATGGTAGACATTGTCTTTTTTGGTCCAACGGGCAATGCTGCCTCCGCAGGAAAGCTCCGGATCATCCGGATGCGCCATGATGATGATTCTATTCTTGGATGATTTCTTCATATACCCTCTTGTATTCACGAGCGATGCTCGACCAGTCATACGTCAAAGCTCTTTCCCGGCCAATTCTGCCCAGTTTCTGACGCAACCCGCAATCACCCATGAGTAGATTTATTGCCTGGGCCAAGTTACGGGTGCCCATACGTACCAAAATACCTGCGTCATCACCCACGGTCTCCTGCAACCCAGTATGAGAAAAGCCAACGACCGGCCGCGCTGATGCCATCGCTTCGAGCCCGACCAGCCCGAATGATTCGTAGTATGAAGGAACAACTAAGATTGCCGATTTATTATAGTATTCTTTGATGTTTTCATGTCTTACTTGCCCAACGAAATCGACTGGCAGACCAGCCGCATAGGTCTTTATGTCTTCGGAATTACGCGCGCCTTTTGAAGGCCCACCAACCACGGTCAGATTGATATCGTGTTTTACATGCCGCAAGGCATCGATTAGCAGATGAATACCTTTTATCGGATCGATCCGCCCGACAAAAAGAATGTTGTTATGGCCATTCGGACTGGGTGTAAACTGCCCTGTATCCACACCATGCGGAACGGCAATGGTCCGGGCATCAGGGTACCGCATCTTTATGGCAACCGCCTCCTGTTTGGTGGGTGATACAACCAGGTCACATAAGCGGATAATCTCTTCTTCGATCTCGATTCTAGTTTTGTCCTGACGGATTGTTTTAAGCACTTCAACCGTATGCAGCGTATGCAACCATGGTACTTTTAGCAAATGGCGTAGCTGCAGCCCGATGACACCCGATAACCAATAATGCGTGTGCACCAGGTCATATCGATGTACGGCGTTGCGATTTATTATCGCCTCGGCAAACCCGTGGGTGTCAAATCGTTGTACGTGTATTAACCTGATGCCGGGTCCCATTTCTACAACCCCTGCATCACCCCGTACAAAGATATCAATATCGGCAAACTGCGCCATCCGACCGTACAGGCTGCGAATGACAATACTCATCCCGCCTGATTTGCCAGCACCGACGGGAGCCAAGGGAGATGAATGATAAGATACAACACAAATTCTCATCCTGCTACCCTCACCGTATATCTTTCCGCCGCACCCAGACGATATTTATAGTCCTCATCACCCCTAAGGAAATCATAGTGTTGATATTTTTCTTCAATCGCTCTCTTTATATCAAGACCAACGGTTACGATTCCAGGCGACAGATTACGCAGTTCAGGGTCAAAACCCATATTGAAAAGATATACACGATCCCTGAACCCAAATGCCAGTAGCATACCGAGTACTCTTTCCTCGATGACCGCCACTCGCATCCGCAACCATCCCCTATTGTAGAATGCGTCAATAACATTCCTGAAGAAACCCTTGGTCTCTTCGTTCAGAAAATTCGCCTTCTCCTTACCCGACCGAACCATCAACTCAAAGAATCTTTCTTTATCTACAGGTTGGACATCTTTAAGCCGGGCTCCGTTTACTTTCTTCATTTTCCTGCGCAGCTCATGACGCGCCTTACCATCCAGGCCTGCCAGGTATTCCTCCCACGTACTGGACAGGTTCAGTAACGGGCATGAATCTTTTTTTCTTACGGTCAATTCCGGCATATGTTTGCTTAAACCGGTAACCAGCGGGCTACTCTCTTCCAGAGGGTAAAGGTCTATCCGCAAATCATTCTCTACTACATAATCTGCAAGAAAATGTACAATCTTCTCTTCATATCCGGGAACACAAATCATATCATTAAAATCAGTGACCCGTTCATCGCCCAGCAAATGGAGTGTATTATCCGTAACAATACCTGGAATAATGCCGACTATTGCCTCGTTGTTTTGAAACAATAAAACTTGCGGATCGATTTTGAGTAGATTCTTAGCCAAAGATGTGAACCACTCGTGACTCGTGAAAGGAGTCGCCGCCGGCGACCGATTGAACAATTCCTGCCAAGCTGCTTCGGCTGCCGAGAGTCTTTCAGTTCTCATTACCAAGTCGCGCCCTGACATACCTTTCTCCTACTCTGTAGTGCCATGATTTCAAACCTAGAAAATTCCGATAGTCGACAACTTCGTAACAACGAAAGCCACATCTTTCAATTCCTTTGATTGAACCCGCATTGTGTGCAGTAGAGAAAATCATGGCAAATCGATATGCTCTTTTCTTGAAGTAATCCGCGGCCGCACAAATCAGGAATGGATAAACCCGTCTACCCCGGTAATCGGCAACAGTATACGCATCGTACAGGTATACTTCACCTTGAGCGATATTGAGCCAATCCTCAATTTCCCCCACCCAGGTATCCGTCGTTGCTGCGAAGAGATACGCCACTTGATGTCGCTTAACGCGAGCAACAATTGCCCTATCACCCTTCGCCCAGCGCTCATTACGCGTCGAATCTTCTATTGGGTCGATGGATACTGGTCCTTCATGCACCGAATGCTTAACTGGGGTCTGGGGCTTGACCATATTGATCGTCCCCTTGAGGTCTAAAGCATACATCCTCAACACCTGGTGTTTACGTACCCGTCTGAAACCTTCAAATCTGCGATGTATCAATATAATGCTCTTTCCTGGCCAATGGTTGTTTTCGACCCGTGACCCGGATACACTGTAGTCTCATCGGGCAAAACCATGAGTTTTTCACGTATGCTGCGTAGAATTTCC
>JBAUFP010000415.1:0-4375 GCA_049679205.1 bacterium
ACACTGGTGGCATGCGTTCCTGGAAGATGACACAGTCACCGCCAATCCGGATGAAGTAAAGGAATACAAGTGGTTAACCTATGAAGAAATGCAAAGCTTTAAGAAAATGTTCGGCGCCGACCGCAAATTCTTCAAAAGCATTGCGCCGGGTCTAGCCAATTCATAATCCGAACCTGTTTTCCCTTAGGAGAAACTCTGCAAAACCTCCTACGTTAAACTCGTCAGCGGCGTATAAATATCGATGCGTTCGGTAAAGCCGAGTATGAGACGGTCGCCTGCTTTGCGGAATGTGAAGTGATCCTTTGTTTTGTCATAGGTGTCGGTATCGAGCAGTATATTAGTATTGGATTTTTTACATAATCGTCCTAGTTGTGCCGCAAGGGTGACGTTTTTTCCGATTAGCGTGTATTGGTTCTTCGGTGTGGGTCCAAGGTGAGCTACCAGGATTGTGCCAGTACTTATGCCCACATCGATTTCGATAAGAAAATCAAGAGCATGGCGCCATTTGACGCTTATTTCGTCGGCGGTATTTTGGATCCCCAACGCGCATTTTATCGCGCGCCGGGGATTATCGAGTTCAGTTGCCGGATCCCCGAAAACAAAACGCAGTTCATCGCCTACTACGTTAGCCAGTGAGCCGCGGTATTGAGCCGCGGCTCTGATCATTACATCGGAGCAATCATTCAAGAACGCGTGGGTTTCGGATAGGTCTAGTATGTTGACGATTCTCGGGAAATCCCGTACAACCGTGAACAGCAGGGTTGCGTTCAGTTTTTTTCCTGGTGAATTCATGCTCCTACTTAACCGACAAAAGCGGAATGAAGCTCTTGTCAAATGGCGAAATCAAGATCGTGTTGTTCGGAGACTCGTAGAGGTTCTTTAGATTCTCAAGGTACTTCCATGAGAGATATGCACGACCACGTTCGCCGATCAACGATTTCGCGATTATTTCTTGTGCCTTAGCGATTCCCGATGCTTCGATTTCCTTGCGTTCCGCTTCTTTTGTCTCCTTCTGGAGCACAAATTCCATCTTCTGGGCATCTTGTTCTGCTTCCAGCTTGACCTCAATCGCATTCTTCACCTTGGCGGGCAGGCTGATGTTTCTCAGCAAGACCTTCTCTAACGCGATACCCCGGTCGGAGAAGTCGCTCTCTAACCCCTTGCTGATTTCGTCTTGCACTTCCTCACGTTTGTCCGAGTAGATTTCTACGGCCATGTACCTCACCGTGGTATTTCTGATTGCAGTCCTGGCGGCCGGCCGTACGATCTTGTCGACATAGTCACTACCGATTTTCTGAAATACGTTTGCCGCCTCTGATTTAAGTAAATGATACCATACAGTAAGGTCCATTGTCACTTCCAGACCATCCTTTGTCAACGACACAATGGCGTCGTCTCCGTACCTCTGTCCTTCTTCGGCCGCAATCGACATGGTGTAGGCCTGGGTTCGTATGGTCATGATTTCGAGGTTAACAAAGGGATTAACAACGTTGAGCCCCTCGGACAGGGTTGCCTTGGTCAAGACTCGACCAAAAAGAACCTGAACACCGGCCGACCCAGGCGGAACGATGCGAATAATCGAGGCGATGATCAAGATTGCCGCGACTACCGCTGCGCCGAGTGTAGCATAACCTCTGGTCCGCAGCTTGTCCTGTATACGTAGATCGTCAGGCTTTACCTTGTATGTCGCTCTGAAAACAAACAGAGCAATGATGATGAGAATGCCTATAAGAAACATTACTACCTCCTCTTCTTTGTTTTCGTCTTCTCACCTATGGATGACAGATCGTCATCATAAATTTTACTTGAGGACTTCTTCACAAAGAAATCCTCAATGCCCAGGAATGGTTGTTGAGCACATTTCTTCAATACTGCTAGGTTGTGATATTCCCCTTTGGTAACGAGGTCAAGGAATTCATCAAACCCTCTTGGTCTCTGCTTGAGTGTTTTGGCTTCGGTTACGATGGAATTCAATGATTTGTAAGGTCTATGGTTGATATAGGCCAATTGCTTGAGAACACACATCAAGGCATCGGATAATATCGGGAATAGATTCTCGCGGTTGTCCTGGTCAATGGTGTTGAACAGTTTCCCAAAAGATTCTTGTACTTGGTTGAGCATGTCGAGGGCGATCTTGTCGCATTTCTGAGCTAGCCTCTTCGCTCGATATTTCTTCAACCGCTGTATGAACGCGTGATTCATGAGCGGTAACAATTTGTCGGAACCAGCGATATACCATTCCTCACTCGGTTCATGAATCATCGTGTGATATTCTTTTTCAGTAACGAAGAACCCTTCGATAAGCATGCCGTCGAATATTTTTGAAAAACCGCGGGGCAGAGTGGAATCGTCCCTCACGAAAATCATCAGTTCGAGGTCCGAATAACTCCTATCTTCATTCCGCGCGTACGAGCCGTCGGCAGCAATGGCAATCAGGTTCTTACCGAGTTCTTTGCGGAGCATCGGTACAATCACGATCCTCAGGAGCTCGGCACGCTCCATGTGCGTATGCCTTTTCAAGCCTATAAATTTGTTTTGCTGCAGGCTGCTAATCTTTTTGTTCAAGGTACAATGCTGGCGGTATAATGGTTACTTTCTCAAAATCTTATCAGTGACGTTTTCAGGATTTCAAATATCAGATCATCGTAGCTGAGACCGATTGCTTGCGCTTCGAGCGGCAAGTTTGATTCCGACAAAAGGCCGGGTATCGTGTTGACTTCAAGAACATAGGGATTGTGGCTTTTGTCCAGAACGAAATCAACCCGCGAAAAGCCATGGGCTTCGATCGCACGGTGCGCGGCAAGTGCATACTTTTGTGTTTTCTTGTATTGCTTCTCGGGAATGCGCGCAGGCACAATGTATTCGGTCATTCCCGTTGTATATTTGCTCTTATAGTCGTAGAATTTTCTTTTTCTGGGTGCTATTTCAAGGATTGGTAATGGCACATCGTTGATGATGCCACAGGTTACCATCTTCCCAGGAATGTACTGCTCGAAGAACAGGTCTT
The DNA here is from genome assembly GCA_049679205.1 of bacterium. Taxonomy (GTDB): domain Bacteria; phylum Hydrothermota; class Tepidihabitantia; order SM23-42; family SM23-42; genus SM23-42. The sequence continues at coordinate 3,008 of JBAUFP010000415.1, forward strand.
TGTATTTGCGTGTTCTCTGGATGGCGCGTTCCAGTTCCTTTCTAGTTTCAGCAATCGTTACGCCGACGCTTGAGCCTTCGGCTCTTGGTTTAACCACAATCGGAAAATCCAAGTTCGAGACCGCTTCATCTATATTAGTCTGGATGCTGTAATTGTATTCTGGTGTTGGGATATCAAGTGCTTTGAAGATGCGCTTTGAGACTATCTTATCCATGCCGATGGATGAGCCTAATACACCGGATCCGGTGTAAGGTATTTTAAAGAAATCGAGTATGCCCTGGATCGTTCCGTCCTCACCCCCTCGACCATGAAGCGCAACAAAAGCGATTTCGATTCCTTTTAGCTTCTTCATAAAATCGGGCTGGACATCAATCGCTTTGACTCTAAATCCCTGTCGCCTCAGGGCTTGGATTACGCAGGTGCCGGATTGGAGGGAGATTTCTCGCTCTGATGACCAACCGCCATATAATACGCCGATAACCTTATCTTGAAGCTTTTTACGTTCTCTGTTCATGATAAATGATAACCACATTGAATGAAACGTCAAGCATCAACTCCCGGTAGAAGCAAATATCAGGCGGAACATATTGATCATGCGCACTACCTTGTTGACAAATATGTTAATATGAATATTATTGAAAAGGAGGCCTGATGAGATTTTTGGGATTGATTTTTGTGATTATTGTAATTGGCTTCATGGTTGGTTTTATGGTCCTTAATTCCCAATCAAGAGTGGATTTAGACATATTCGGTCAAAGGGTTTTCGATATTTCATTGGCCATGGTATGCTTTTACGCATTCGTTGCCGGCATGGTTTTCGTTCTTGTTTTTGCGCTCGCTGATGAAATTTTGTTACGCACCAATCTTTTCCGAATGAACAAGGAGAACAAGAACTTAAAAAAAGAACTCGAAGCTTTGCGAAATCTACCTCTTGAGGAGGAGAAATGACCGCTTTGATCTTCATTGTCGTAGCTCTCATTGCGATTGTACTCTATCTGTTTTTCCACAGACGACGTGAGAAGACGACAGCATTTCAACCGTATCTTGAAGCGCTAGTTGCATTGCTTGATAGCGATGATGAGTTGGCCATGAAGCGGCTCAAAGAAGCAGTTAATGTGAATTCCGACCTTTTCGACGCCTACATCAGGTTGGGTGATCTGTACCGGAAAAAAGGAGATCCTGGACGCGCCATGCAAATCCATCAGTCGCTTACTGCGCGACCGACATTGAAGAAGCATGAAGAAAAGAAATTGTACTACGCATTGGCTCAGGATGCCCTTGCTGCGAGCCGACCGAATCGTGCGATCTCCTTACTTAAAGAAATTCTAAAGATCGACAAAAAAGATAATCACGCCTACAATTTAATCC